>NZ_DAKC01000131.1:27124-35419 GCF_002496465.1 Methanosaeta sp. UBA356
TCTTTAACTTGTGTTAACATTCTTTAGATGCCATCGGTTGAAAGTCCGAAGATGCCCGTGAATTTATTCATGGGAGTGGTCACTATGATTCCCTGGCGCTATCAGCAGGCAAATGGCGAATAGCAGTGGCCAATAACACAGGCCGATCTGCAAAGGCGATCTCACACCGCCATTTCTTTACTTTTCATATTTTATTAATATTTTATGAATATGGCGTGCGAATGATTGCCATCGCAATCATCTGATCTTTGGCTGCTGCTGGCTGATGCAATGAATCGTCCCCAGCCCCTCCACCATTTCGCGGCAATCGATTCCCACCACCATTCTATCCGGGAAGGCTCCTTGGATTATCTTAAGCGCCTTCTGGTCGTTCTCATTCCTAAATAAGGGAACCAGAACCACATCGTTTCCGATATAGAAGTTGGCATAGCTGGCAGGCAGCCGTCCACTCTCATTTTCCACCAGACCAGGCATGGGCAGCTTGATGACCTTCAGGGGATTTCCATCCTGATCGGTCTCCTGGCAGAGCTGTTCGTAGTTCGCCTTGAGAGGAGCATAGTTCTCATCATCAGGATCCTCCTCGAAGGCACAGAGCACTGTGGTCGGATCGACGAACCTGGCGATGTCGTCCACATGTCCGTCTGTGTCGTCTCCTGCTATCCCCTCCTTCAGCCAGATAACTTTCCTTGCCCCCAAATACTCTTTGAGATAGCTCTCGATCTCCTCCTTATTCAGGCCTGGGTTGCGATTGCGATTGAGGAGGCACTGCTCTGTGGTCAGGACCGTCCCCGAGCCGTTCACATCGATGGATCCGCCCTCCAGGACTATTCCTGGAATGAAGCACTCCATCTTGAGGTCGTCATTTATCAGACAGGGGATTCTGGTGTCTCTCATCAATCCGGGATACTTTTCCCCCCAGGCATTGAAGGTCCAGGCGACCATAGCGATATTATCCATTCCCTTGTTTTCCCCCCGAGATACTACGAATGTTGGGCCATAATCCCGGAACCAGACATCCGCATAATTTATCTGGTGGAATCTGATCCGAAGCAGCTCCACCTTCTCCTCTCTCAGCCGCTCAATAACAGCGCTGAGCATCATCTCGTCTCTGACCAGGAGGTTGACCATCTCGCTCTTATGCATGGCTTTGATGATGGCGATGTATGCGTCCTCCACTTTTTCTATATCGAAGAATGTCTCCTGATCATAGGGCCAGGAGAGCCATATCGCTTCATGCTCTTCCCATTCTGCAGGCATATGAAAGCCCAGCTGCAGGGGCGTATCCACCAGGCAGAGAGCATCCTTCCTATCGATCTTTTCCATCATCGCCTCTCTTGCCTTTATCTGAGGGGCAGGCTCTTTGACCATCTCGATGATGGGCCAGTAAAGATCAGGCCTGCGATTGCGGAAAAAGCCCCATCCCTCCCGGACAGACTTGTTTTTGGCCAGATCCAGGTCAGCCAATAAAACCTCTTCTCTGTCGCCGCTCGCTTTTGCCACGATATTGCCGAATGAGTCAGATACGAAGGAGCTGCCCCAGAAGCTGAGGCTCTCTTCTCTGCCCACCCGGTTGACGGCGGCTACGCATATGCTGTTGGAGATGGCATGGCCCCGCTGCACCGTCTCCCAGGCATCGTGCCAGTCTCCTTCTGCCGGCTCTCCCTGGTCCATGATATTGCCGATGGCGGTGGGATAGAAGATGATCTGGGCTCCGCCCAGGGCTGCCACTCGGGCCGCCTCAGGGAACCATTGATCATAACAGATGAAGACGGCAAACCTGGCATAGCGGGTATCATAGATCCGGATCTCGTCGCCAGGAGAGAAGTAGCTCTGCTCGTAAAAGAGGGGATCATGGGGGATGTGGATCTTGCGGTAGGTCTCCAGAAGGCTGCCGTCATTGTCTATCACCGCGGCGGAGTTAAAGTAGTCGCCCTCTGTTTTTTCATAGATCGGGACTATTATCACTATCTCGTGCTCCCGGGCGAGGATGGAGAAGGCATCTGTGGATTCACCCGGAATTGTCTCCGCCAGATGGGATGCATCCTTTTGATCCCATTGAGGGAAGTAGCGGGTCCGGTAGAGCTCAGGCAGGCAGACGATCTTTGCTCCTTTCTTCGCAGCCTCTTTTATCATCCCGATGGCTTTTTTCAGGTTCAGATCTCTGTCCTCTGAGGCTGTGCTCTGAATCAGTCCTATAGTGACCCTCTCTCTCTCCCTTTCAAGCGCCATTTCAGTCTTCTCCTCTAAGGTGGTCGGCATGCTATTGGAATGCGGAATTTTCTGAGAAGGGATGCGTATTAAAGTATATCAAAGTATCAAAGGATCAGTGTATGTCTCAATATGAGTCGCGCCTCATCATGGCTGAAACAGGCAAGCAACTTGGCGACAAGATGCGATCTGCAAGATCTTCGTCCGAAGCATGCGCCCAAAAACAGGGCCTATGCCATGGGCAAAAGTGGCATATGGTCCGGGCCCCAGCCGCCTCAGTCTGTATAAGCCCAGGGGAGATGGCGGAGTGATGGATTGCTGCCTATTCATTTTATATATTCTACTTCCTCAATATCCTTGAATTCCCGGTCTCCTGTGAGGAACCGGATTTTTAATCTTTTGGAGCAAATATAGCCGAGGCTGTCTATAAGGGAGAGCTTTTTGCCCTTTTTATTATTGGATAACCTGAATCTTGAGGCTTCTAAATAATCGAGATCTTCGGGGCTAATCACCTCGATCCTGCTTCTCAGGAACGAGAGTATATTTATGCTATCCGTTCTCCCAAAATCCCGGTACATGGCATAGGCCAGCTCAAAGATATTGAACTCAGAGGAGATAAGCTCTTTTTGAGAGTATTTTTCGTAGGCGGGATTCCCCTTGAGTATCTCCACCAGTGCATAGGTATCTGCAAATAGCTTAACCATCTGTCTCTCTCAGTTCATCCTTTAAAGACTGCGAATCCAACTTCCAATCCTTCAAGAGACCAAAGATGCCTCTGCTCTTTATTTCTATATCCACTTCCTCGCCTTCCTTCAGATCTAATTTCTCTTGAGGCCTCAAAAGATTATTCTCATAAATCGCTTTCACGATCATACCTGGCACCAAGCTAAACCTGTGGTTTGAGGATAAATATTTGCCCCATCGCTCAACTCATGTTCCGGTCTTTATCTGATTTGCTCCTAATTTTTGCAGTTAAGAGCATCTCATTTTCCTGCTCACAGGAATATCCAGTAGACAAAGACATTCAATGCGGTTAGTGGCACTCCCACCCTGGCGAAATCCAGGAACGTGAGCGTCTCCCCGCTCTTCTCGGCGTTCTGGATGATAATGACGTTGCTTGCCGCCCCCAGGATGAAGAGGTTTCCGGCGATAGTGCTGCCTGCTGCCAGGGCCATCAGATCCTGGGCAGAGGGGTTAATCAGGAGCGGCTGGAATAGGGCGACGAATGGCACATTGGAGATGATCTGGCTCAAAAAGACGCTCAGAGCCAGGATGACGGGAATGGATCCAAAGCCAAGAGAGCTCTCTTCCATCATGCTCTGAAAGAATCCAGATCTCCAGACACTATCCATCAGAACGAACATGGCGGCAAAGAATACCAGGGTGCACCAGTCGATATGCTTCATGATCTCCCATCTTCGACTGCTGAAGAGGATGACGGGCAGGGCAGAGAAGATGGCGATGTAGGTCAGCGAAAAATGTTGGCTGCTCTGAACTGTGACTGCCAGGACCTTGGCCAGAATGAGTATGAGCAGCAGGATAATTGAGATCCGGGAGATATTGGCCAGGGTGGGATCGCTGATGCATTCCTTTGGGATCTCGATGGCCGTCTGCTGGAACTGGCTCTTGTAGAAGAGCCTTAAGAGAAGGTAGGCTAAGACCAGGTTTGCCACTGTTGGAATGAAAAGATACTGGAAGAAGACCAGGAATGGATTTGTCAGGCTGCCGTTGATGGCGATGAGCAGGTTCTGAGGGTTTCCGATGGGGCTCATGGCGCTGCCGGTGGTCACGGCGAAGGCCAGGGTGAGAAGGAGAAGCTTGGGGGAGATCCTCAGGGCCTGGGCCAGGTAGAGCATGAGAGGAGTTCCAATAATAGCTAAAGTGTCGTTCATCAACAGGGCGGAGAGAAAGCCCATGGCGAAGAGGATGAGGAGCAGGAGCTGGTCTAAGTTCTTTGCCCGGCAGAAGATGCGGTTGAAGAGATGAAATAGGTAGCCGCTCTCACGCATCGCCTCTCCGATCACGAACATCCCGGCCAGGAATATCATCACATCTGGGTTTATGGCGCTAGCAGCATCCACCGGCGAGATCTCTCCCGAGAGAAGTACCAAGAGGGCGCCAAGGAGCATTATCTGCCAGATCTGGAGCTTGAACTCACCCAGCTGTCTGATGGCGATGAGGAGAAGGACCAGAGCTAAAGCTATGGCAGAAATATTTATGGCATCGAGCATTCAGGATCCTGAGCCTTCCGGGCGGCGGATGTAGATGGCAACCTTATGGACCTTCTCTCCTCGCTCAGACAGAAACAGGATCTGGTTTTATGCCTGGTTATTATAGTTTTTGGCCTACTGAATCTAGATCCCAATCTTTAAAGTGCTATCTGCAGCGCTTATCTTCCCAGCGCCGATATCCCCCTGAACCTCTCCACTGCCTCCACTATGCTCTCCGCCACATATTCCACCTCATCAAGAGTGTTGGACATCCCCAGGGTGATCCTGAGGGAGCCGTGGCATTCCTCGGCTTTGAGGCCCAGGGACATGAGCACGTGGCTTGGCTCCAGCTTGTGAGACGAGCAGGCGGAGCCTGTGGAAACGCATATCCCTTTGGAGTCCAAGAAGAGCAGGAGCGACTCACCCTCTACGTATCTGAATCCGAAGTTCAGGTTGCCGGGAAGCCTCTTTTTCATAGTACCATTTATCCAGGCCTCCTTGACCTTACCCAAGACCAGCTCTGCCAGGCGGTCGCGCAGGCCTGCCAATCTCTCCGCCTCTCGGGGCATATCCCTCTCAGCCAGCTCTGCCGCTCTTGCCAGGCCCACAATTCCGGATATGTTCTCCGTTCCGGATCTGAGGCGGCGCTCATGGCCCCCTCCCTGGATGATGCTCTCAAGCTTTGTGCCTTTGCGGATGTATAGAGCCCCCACACCCTTCGGCCCGTAGAGCTTATGCGCGGAAAGGGATAGCAGATCGACCCCGAGGTCATCTACATTGACCGGTATCTTTCCTACGCTCTGCACGGCATCGGAATGAAGGTAGATGTCCCTCTCCGCCGCCAGACGGCCGATCTCCTCCAGGGGCTGGATGGTTCCCACCTCGTTGTTGGCGTGCATCACAGAGATGAGGATGGTATCCGGTCGGATGGAGGCCTCCAGAGTGGAGAGCTCGACCAGCCCCTCCCCGGTTACGGGCAGGTAGGTAACCTCAAATCCCTCTTTTTCCAGGGCCCGGCAGGTCTCCAGGATTGCAGGATGCTCGATTTGGGTGGTGATGATATGCTTTCCAAGCTTTCGATTTTTGCGGGCTATGCCCTTAAGAGCCAGGTTATCTGACTCCGTTCCCCCGGAGGTGAAGATGATCTCCTCAGCTCTCGCCCCCAGCAGGGCAGCTACCTTCTCCCTTGAGTCCTCCAAAGCCTCCTTGGCCTCCCGGCCTGATCGGTGCAGGCTGGAGGCATTGCCGAATTTCTCCCCAAAATAGGGCAGCATGGCTGCCAGCACCTCTGGCGCCACTGGGGTGGTGGCGGAATGGTCCATGTAAATGCGCTTCATCCATTTTTCTATTGAGAGCTGAGGGTAAATAGATGGCGAACTCAAACGAGAAACTATAAGTACGCTGCCGGGGGACTGCAGGATATGGACATATCCATTCCCCTATTTTCAACTCCACTCTTGATCGCTGCCGCCCTGATAGGCCTTGGATTTCTGATCTATCCCTTCTCGGCGAGGCTGGGGGTAGTGAGCATTGGTGCGGGCACAGCCATAATGGGGACTGTGGTCCTCTTTGATCTGCCCAATGGATTTGCAATCGAGAGCCTGGTGCTATTCGGATTCACCGTGGTGGTCGGGATCTGGATGATGTATGTGGGAGTGAAAAACGGCTGATATATTTATATATGCTATTAAATAATAAATAATTTCTCATGCAGGCCTGGCGGAGAGTGCAGGGCCAAAATCCGAAGCCTTATCGGAGTTCGGGCCTAAGGGAGCATGCAGCCGATATTTCGCAGGGATGGAGCCGGATCTCATTCAGTGGGAAACCCTTATATGCCACTTCTGCATCCTAACGAACGCTGCGCGGGGCCATAGGGTAGCCTGGTATCCTACAGGACTGGGGGTCCTGTGACCGGCGTTCAAATCGCCGTGGCCCCATAAAAGTCTATTCTGATGCTGATTTAGGATATATCGCTTTCTTCGTTCTTTAGCTGCGATATGGTATCTATGATATATACTTTTTTGGTTATCGGACACCAGTCCTGTTACCATTCGCGCATGAACTCTAAGCGTGCGGCATGTACGAAGTCCTCCATTTGGCACGATCTCTCTGGCAATGGATCATTATTCATGGGTGATTTCAAGCCTTTGCTATAGGGCTAAGATGTTCACCTTTTTGATTTTGGGAGACAACCAGACTGATTAGACCGACAAGGCGAGAAAATTAATTTAAAAAATCATAAAAATTTGGCCATAGAATGGCTTTTCCTTGATATGTACGCTAATTGTGTTTCAATATCCCTATGGATTGATTATATAAAGTGACTCACTCGAAATAATCAGCAAATTAACAATAATTAAATAGAAAATTTAGGATAGATATGTATAAAGCCATCATAAATATGGGTGCTATTCCCGTTTTTTATAATATGTAGATGTATTTTAAATTGTTATGAGGGGTGTAAAGTATTCCAAAGAAATTGAAGATAACGGCATTTTGGATTAAAATATTGTATGTGTTTAGCCCCCACTTAGTTTTCCGAAAATTTCCCTCAGAAATAAATTAGACCAGAAAAATTAAGTAATATAATTGCGATATTCTTTTAGGGCGATTATGGACGAATGTGACACTAACAAGCAACTTCATGAACAGAATGAGCTTCTAAAGCGTGAGAATGAGTTGCTTAAGGCAAGCGTAAGTGAAATTGAGCCACTTAAGGCCAAAATCCGGGAGCTTGAAGCCCGACTAGCCCAATATGAGAATGCTCACACTCCACCGAGTCTAAGACGTGGCCGTAATCGTAAAAAGGATCGCGATGAGAGCAACAAGGGAAAGCCGGGCCAAAAAATTGGGCATAAAGGCGTAACAAGACCTTATGTGACTCCAGATAGGCAAGTGGAAGTAACAATGGATTTCTGTCCTGATTGCGGAGCAAAGCTTGGTTCTCCTTTTCGAATAGATTCCAAGATCGTTGAGGAAATCCCTGAACCTCAGCCCATCATCGTCACTGATTATAGAATCTCGCACTACAGATGTCCTTGCTGCCGGAAAGAAGTTGCTGCAAAGGATTCAAGTTGCCCGCATGAAGGCAAATTTGGGAACAACGTAATTGCTCTTGCAACGATTTTCAAATATGAGGATCGACTGCCTCACAGAAAGATCCATGACGCAATGATGAGGTCGTACGGGTTGAAGATAAGTCCTGCTACGATATTGGATTTAACCCGTCGCGCTGCCGATGCCGTCCGATCCGAATATGATGCGATCTTAAGCAAGATTCGAGGCGCTCCGATTGTGTACGCGGATGAAACTTCAATCAGTGTCCAGGGAGAAAAGCATTGGATCTGGACATTTACTACACCATCCGAGACCTTTTTCGTGATTCGAAAAAGCCGAGGCATGAAGGTTCTGATGGAAGTATTAACTCGGAGATTTAAGGGAATAATAGTATGCGACGGGTGGATACCGTATGCCAGATTCACAAAACACTTGCAGCGATGTTGGGCACATCTACTTCGAGAGTCCAAAGATATTGCTGAGAAGTTCGAGGAAGCTATTCCGCTACATAACGCACTCAAAGAGCTCTACGAAATACTGACCACCGCTCTGGAAAACGATCCTCCGCCAAAAGTCAGAAAGACGTTATGGAAATTGGCGCGAGAAGCGCTTCGGCACTGGATCAAGAAAGAGTACTCTATCGAGAAAGTCCAGAAATTCATCGGCAAGATCAACAACGGCTTTAACTACTGGTTCACATTTGTCATCAATCCTGGTGTAGAGCCGACCAATAATAGGGCGGAGAGAGCGTTGCGACCCAATGTCGTTTTGAGAAAGATTTTGGGAACACTGCGCAATTAGGTAGTCACCCCCTTATGCG
>NZ_DAKC01000070.1:0-3728 GCF_002496465.1 Methanosaeta sp. UBA356
GTGCTAAATCGAAACCCTCATATAATTGACAGGACCAGATACATCAATGAGATGAGCGCTCTATATAATTTGGGGGCAAATGAGGTTATTCCTGAGGAGTATGAGACCAGTGTGGAGATATTTTGCCGGGTTTTGGAGAAGTATGAAGTGCCAAGGGAGAGGATAGACTCTTTCATAAATCGTATCCGGGCAGATGGGTATGAGATGTTTCGCAGCATCTCCAAAGAGCCCTACTGCACCACTGACCTCAACATGATTCAGAATGAATTCATCACCATCAAGGTCCCGGCCGGCTCGCCTGCGGCAGGAAGGTCCCTGAAGGAGATCGGATTGAGAGAGATAGGCATATCCTTGCTGGCGGTAAATAGGGAATCTCAGGTGATCAACCATCCTGATGAGAGCTTCGTTCTTCAGCCGGATGATTTGGCCATCATCCTGGGTTCCGAGGCCCAGCTAGCATCGGTCGGCTATCTCTTCGGCAGGGCTGATGGCTCTCAAAATACGGCCTCGTAATCGTAGGCCCGCCGCCCTGACAATATGATAGGTCACGATCAAGAAGGCTAATATTGATGTAAGGATGTAAAAGATACTGTTATGATACCGCTGGAATACCTTCTGCTGGGCGTAGCTGTAATGCTTCTCCTTAGCGTAGTATCCAGCAAAGCGTCCACCCAGCTGGGTGTGCCGACCCTGGTTTTATTCCTGCTGATCGGCATGCTGGCCGGCTCAGACGGGCCGGGGGGAATAGAGTTCAACAACCCCTGGCTGGCCCAGTACCTGGGTACGGTGGCCTTAATATTCATCCTCTTCTCCGGCGGCCTGGACACCAAATGGAAGGAGATCAAGCCCGTTCTATGGAGGGGGGTGATCCTCTCTACTATTGGGGTCATGCTCACCGCCATAATCGTTGGCTATGCGGCCTACTATGTGCTCGACTTCAGCCTCCTGGAGGCGATGCTCCTGGCGGCAATCATCTCCTCTACCGATGCTGCTGCGGTATTCTCCATTCTCCGCTCTAAGCAGATCAGCCTGAAAGGAGATCTAAGGCCTCTCTTGGAGCTGGAGTCAGGCAGCAACGATCCCATGGCCATCTTCCTCACCACCAGTCTGATTGCATTGATCACCGGGGCGATTGCCTCTCCCACCACTCTGATCTCCATGTTTGCCCAGCAGATGGCCCTGGGAGCGGTATTCGGCTATATGATGGGCAGGGGAATGGCAGTCATCGTCAATCGCATTCGCCTCGATTATCGGGGCCTCTACCCCCTATTGACCATATCGCTGGTCCTGCTGACATATGCCTTAACTGCCGCTCTCGGAGGGAACGGTTTTCTGGCAGTCTACATCGCCGGATTGAGCCTGGGCAACCACTCCTTTATCCATAAACGCAGCCTGATAGACGATCATGACAGTATGGCATGGCTGATGCAGATTGTGATGTTCTTAACATTGGGTCTGCTGGTTTTCCCCTCGCGACTCCTTCCAGTGGCCAGCATAAGTCTATTCATCTGCTTTGTGCTGATGTTCCTGGCCAGGCCAATGGCAGTTCTCATATGCCTGTTGCCCTTCCGGAATATGCCCCTCAAGGAGAGGGTGATGGTCTCCTGGGTGGGCCTGCGGGGTTCAGTCCCCATCATCCTGGCCATTTTCCCCCTCATATCCGGGGTTCAGAAGGCGGATATGATATTCAATGTGGTCTTCTTCGTGGTCTTGACCAGCGTCCTGATGCAGGGGTCGTCCATACCTTTCTTCGCCCGCCGGCTGGGTGTGGATGCCCCCCTGGTATCTCTTCCTGAGCCGCCTGAGGCGGTGCCTGGAAGAGAGGAGTGGGAGCCGCTGGTTAAGCTCAAGGTCCTTTCTGGCAGCGCTGCCGATGGAAAGCAGATCGCAGATCTGAACCTGCCCGATGACACCTGGATCGCTGTCTTGAGAAGAGAGGGCCACCCCATCCGTCCCGGCGGGAGCACTGTATTGAAGGGGGGAGATCGCCTCTCCGTCCAGTCCAGCGGACCTTCCCTCGACCTCCTCCGCTCTTTGGTGGAGAAAAAAGAAATTGCAAGCGACGATAATCAGCCTGAGCAGTACGTCGTCCAACCGGATGAATAGGCTTTTCGGATCTCGAAGATCGCTCCAAGAGGGAGAAGGTGTCAGGCCCGGAACAGGACCAGCCAGATGAGATAGATCAGATAGGCGGCCACGCCCAGGCCCCCCTCCAATCGGGAGATGCGTCTGCCGGTGAGAAATACAGGGACGCAGGCCAGGGCAACCAGAGTCATCAGAGGGATGTCGAAGAGCTGAAGCTGGCGGGTAACCATCAGGCCAGTGGGGGTGACCAGAGCGGTGAGGCCCAGGATAAGGAGAATGTTGTAGATGCTGCTTCCCAGGAGGTTGCCGATGGCAACGTCCCTCTCATCTCTGAGGGTGGCGACAATTGTGGTGACCAGCTCCGGAGCCGATGTGCCGATGGCGACGATGGAAAGGCCAATTATCGCCTCGGGGATATCGATCATTCGGGCGAGGCCCGTTGCCCCATCCACCAGCCAGTCGGCTCCAATTGCCGTTATGGCCATTCCCGCGATGAGCATGGCGACATACTTCGCTTTTGCCAGCAGCTCTTTTCTCTCTGGCGGCAGAGCCTTCGGGCCACAACTTTCCATGAAGCCATCGCCGCACATGTCCTCGAACTCCCCTTTCACATAGTCCGACTCCGCTCGGCTGCTGCGGACGACGGCCAGGGTGTATATTGCGGAGGCGCCGACCATCAGGACTCCTTCCAGAGGGGTCAGGACGCCATCTGAGGCCAGGCCGGCCAGAGCGGCGGCGGCGACGATCATCATTGGCAGGTCGAGACTGAGGACCTGCAGATGGAGGGCCAGGGGCCGAATCAATGCGCTCAGGCCAAGGATGAAGAGGATGTTGACCAGATTGGTGCCGGCTATGTTGGCCACTGCCAGGGGACCGCTCCCCTGCAGCCCGGCGGCGATTCCCACAGCCAGCTCGGGCATGCTGGTGCCGATGGAGACGATGGTGAGGCCGATCAGCAGAGGATTTATCCCCAGCAATGCTGCCAGGCGCGATGCTCCTCGCACTATCAGCTCCGCCCCCACGATGAGAGCGAGAAGGCCTGCGAAAAATATCATCACCTCGTTCATGGATAGCTGCCTCCCACCTCTCCTGACAGATCTCTGTTAGCAGACTGTCTGCTGCTCTTATAGTCCAGGTAGCTGAAATGTGTCTAGAAGGGTAGTGACTACTCCCACCCCTTAAAAGGGGCAGGCTTCTACGGTTTTTATTCCGACAGATTGTAGTCCCAATCTGAGTATATTGATTGCCGCATTCCAATCCCGATCCAAGGATAGCCCGCACTGAGGGCAGCTATGGACGCGATCAGAAAGCGTCTTTTCAACCAGAATGCCACACCTGGAACACATCTTAGACGTATTTCTTGGATCTACCAGTACTACCATCGAACCGGCACTTACAGCCTTGTACGAGGTCAGAGTCACAAGCATATTCCAAGCCACGTCTGAGATGGATTTTGCTAGGCAATGGTTTTTGAGCATATTTTGAATACTAAGATCTTCAAAGGCAATCAAGCCGAACCTGTTAACCAGATATCGACTAACCTTATGGGCAAAATCGTATCGCTTGTTAGCGATCCTTTCATGGACCCGCTCAACCATCCGAAGAGCTTTTTTTCTCTCTGGAGTGCCTTTCGGTGCTTTTGA
>NZ_DAKC01000137.1:0-23602 GCF_002496465.1 Methanosaeta sp. UBA356
CGTAAAAGCTATTTACTATAAATGCTAAAATGGATTCATGGCTCATGATATCGCAGTAATTAACGGAATAAATATTTGCACCAAATGTGGTCGAACCTCTAACTGGCCCATTAATCCCTGCAAGGAGGATAAGCCCCATAAGATAATTGCAGGAACTAGCGGACCGATATGTTCGCGTTGTGGTCGAACCTCTAACTGGCCCATTAATCCTTGTAAGTAGCAGAATTTTATGTGTCGCGTCTCGCCATTTCTATGCTTGGTCGAGGCGAGCTGTCACTTCCGTTCAGATACGCATACGGCGGCTTGCTGGCAGAGCCTATAGCGGACAGCGATAGCTCCTCCTGAGATAAGTGTCGCTGGCAGAGCATGACAAATCATGTGCGGTTTTCATGCCTGCTAGCACAGCGGTGAGGAGGTCTCTTTTCTGGCTGACCTGGCAGACGTATCTCTTTGCAGTGTTTCTATACTCTCATAGAAGAGAGGATCCTCTTTAAGACGGTCATCCCCGCTCCCCAGAACGAGAGAACCGCGCGGTTTTGGAGATTTTGAGAGAACGAAGAAGGCCGAGGAGAAGGAACTGGCCCGAGATCGAGGCTCTGAAGGCACCCATGAACCCGCCCTTAAAGTCCTATGAGGGTAACGTTTTTTCGTTTGCTGCACCTAGCCACCAGGAGGCTGAGAATGCGGCGCATGATCACGGAGGATAGAATCGCCTTTTTCTTATAAGATTGAGAAAAACAACAAAAAATTGAAAAGGTTTATTTCTCCATCACTTCGCCCAATATCTTCATGCCTTTCGTGAAGGGCGGCATTCCCGACGTGAGGAGAACGACCCTCAGTACATCCACTATCTCATCCTTGGTTACGCCAAACTCCTTTATGGCGCTTATCATCTGCTTCTTTGTAGCCCTTTCGTCGGAAGCAGCTGCATTGATCCCCATGGCGATGAGCTTCTGGGTCCTATAATCCAGGACCTTGCCGGTGTAAGCTGCCTCGTTCAGGGCTACTATGGCCTCATACAGATCCGGATAATCTCTCTTTACCATGGCCATGCCTTCGCCGAAGAATACCTGTTCTTTCATGCAATTCACCAATTAATTTACTACCTGCCTGAAGTTATAGATTGCTGTTAAGAGGATGTCTCTTTGCAGCCGTTGACCTTCAGACTCGCTTGGTCGAGAAAATGCAAGTCAGTTGCATGTACCATGTACCCCGCTAAGTCGAACTTGGATTGGGCAACAGCGTAGTAGTCGCGGACTGCGTCGAATTCAAGCCTGTGGAGAACTCGAAGGTGCTCGATGAAGCAGGAAGCCCCTGCCCCTTCAGGGACAAGGGAAGAAGTCGCCGCACTTTTTGTCCATTCTACTTTAAAGCCTCGTCCTGGCTTCTTTTCATCTCCCTCTCATAAGCCCTGATCACATCCGAGCGGGTGATGATGCCAATCAGCTTCTGCGCATTGTCTTTTTCCACCACTGCCAGCCTTCCAACGTCATTTTCATACATGAGATCCATGGCCATCTTGGCCGACTGGTGGGGATTAATGGTGATAGGAGCCCTGACCGCCACCTCCTTTACTGTCATCTTCTCCTGCTCATGCGGGGGAATTCTCCTGATATCATCAAAGGTTATCATCCCCACCAGACGGCCTTCATCCACCACGGGGAAACCAGTATAGTTGTAACGGTAGATGCCATCTCTCACCTCCGAGATCCTGCAGAGAGGGCTGACGGCGATCACCTCTTTGTGCATCGCCTCCCCCACCGATACTTCGGAGAGCACCGGCTGGGGAAGATCGAGATAAATGCCCTTTCTCATCAGCTTGATAGTGTAAATGGACCCACCCTTCAACAGAATGCGAGCCACGGTATAGCTGGTGATGCAACAAATAATCAGAGACGGCAAGCCACCATAGTTGCCGGTCATCTCCGTGATCATGAATATACAGGTGAGAGGCGCCCCGGCTGTCCCGGCGAAAAGAGCCCCCATGCCCAGGAGCCCGTAGTCCAGGGGATTGGCAATCTGATCGGGCGCCAGGATCTCAGCCAGCATGCCCGCCGCCAGGCCGAACATGGTTCCAATGTAGAGCGTGGGCGCAAACACCCCGCCGCTCCCTCCGGATCCGACGGTGGAGGATGTTGCCAGCATCTTCAGCAAGCCCAAAGCTAGGAGCAGAAGAAGCAGATCGGTGGCTGGCGCTCTCGCTGCCAGCATGAAGACGTTATTGATGCCCTCATAGCCCACTCCCATTATGCCGAACTCGAAGAAGAATATGCCGCATACTCCTGCTGTTAGCCCGCCAACTGCCGGCTTCAGAATGTCAGGTAGAGGCAGATCCTGGAATCGGTCCTCAAAGAAGTAGTAGCCTTTCACCCAGAGGAAGGAGAGAAATCCAAACAGGGGCCCGATGAAAAAGCAGAGAACCATATCGAAGGTGGTAAAGTAAAAGTTGGGATTCACGAACTCCGGCACGGGGTCGATCAACTCCGTTGCTACCGCTTTTCCCACCACCGCCGCCAGCAGAATGGGTACCGCATCAAGTGATGTGAACTTCTTGCTGATCACCTCCATGCTGAATATCGCCCCGCCCATGGGTGCATTGAAGGTGGCGGCAATCCCCGAGGCTACGCCGCAGCAGGTGAGCACCTTCAAATCGCGTGCAGACAGCCTTATGGCTTTGCCGATGGCCGAGCCTGCTGAGGCTCCAATCAGGGCAATGGGCCCCTCCCGCCCGGCGCTCCCACCGCTGCCCAGGGTTATTGCGGAGGTGAAGATGAGAACCAGACCGGCTCGCTTTCTGATGTCGCCGGTAAACCTCTGCAGAGCGATCATGATATGAGATATGCCGTCGCCCTTCGCCTCCGGCGCCAGCTTGTAGATCAGAGGTCCGACGATGAGGCCGCCAAGGACCGGCAGCAGAACGACGAAGTAGCTATTCGGCAGGAGAGGGAGGAGAAAGCCGAAGAAGAAATCGTGGCTAAGCTCCACCAGCTTTCGGAAGGCCACTGCCCCCAGGCCCCCGCTTATCCCTACCACAATGGAGAGAAGGTCCAGGTAGATCCATCGCAGATCTTCTGTGAGCTTCAGATGGATATTCATCCACTCGCCATAGGCTAACACATATTCAGATGGTGATAAAAAAGCTTTTCTTTTGGAGGTGACTACTCCGAACTTAAGGAAGGCTTGATCAGAGGGATGGAATGGATTTGAATTTATCGATTATCTTCGTTCTTTTGGCTGCGAGCGCTGCAATCTCGACTGCTGCTCCGGGCGGAGAATCAATGATTGCTGATCTGACCATGATTCATGCCATCCAGGGAGATGGACAGTCAAGCCCATTTCAGGGGATGAAAGTCTCGATAGAGGCTATTGTTACCGCTGATTTCCAGGGAACAGATAAGCTGGAAGGATTCTTTGTCCAGGAAGAGGACAGCGATATAGATGACAATATTGAGACCTCAGAGGGCATCTATATCTATGATCCTGGACGGCTGGGAGTGAAAGAGAATGTCACCAGAGGTGATCTGGTCATAGCCAGGGGGCATATCGAAGAGTTCCATGGCCTGACCCAGATGAATTTAAAGGAGATAAAAAAGAAAAAGGCTGGCAAA
This sequence comes from Methanosaeta sp. UBA356, assembly GCF_002496465.1. NCBI lineage: Archaea > Methanobacteriati > Methanobacteriota > Methanomicrobia > Methanotrichales > Methanotrichaceae > Methanothrix > Methanosaeta sp. UBA356. Next base: position 3,609 of record NZ_DAKC01000137.1, read on the forward strand.
AATGAGACTAAGAGCACTTTGACCGCCCACCAGCTCATCCTGCCGCTAAAGGAGGATTCGCTGGAAAGATACGAGGGAATGCTCTTGATGCTCCCTCAAGATCTGGTCATCACCGATATTGAGAATTTCTCCGCATATGGGGAACTGGCCATATCTCCCCAATCCCGGCTGCCTGTTCCCACCAACGTTGCCAAGCCCGGAGCCCCAGCCGCGCAGGTCCAGGAATTGAACAGTCGCAGCATGATCATCCTTGATGACGGCAGCAGCCGAAGATTCCCCGAGTCTTATCCATTTCCAAGAACCATTCGCTGTGCAGACACCATCCAGGGAATTATGGGGATAATGAGCTATGGCTACGGAAATTATAGATTGGAACCTTTGAATATCTCTAAAATCATAATATCCAATCCCCGGCCGATGAATCCTGAACCAGTGGGCGGCAGATTAAGGATTGCCAGCCTGAATCTGGAAAACTACTTTAACGGCAATGGAGCAGGCCGTGGTTTTCCCAGTGCAAGAGGAGCCAGATCGAATGGCGAGTTCGAGCTGCAGAGAGCTAAGATCATTCAGGCTATCACTGATATGAAGGCGGATGTGATCGGTCTCATCGAGATAGAGAATGATGGCTATGGAAACCTGAGCGCCATTCATGATCTATGTGACGGGCTGAATGCTCGTGAAGATGGGATTGGGTTGGAGAATTATTCATTTGTAGACCCGGGATCACCAAAGCTAGGCGATGACCTCATATCAGTGGGATTGATCTACAACAGAACAACGATCAGACCCATAGGCAAGGCAGCGACGACATCCATGGGCGCTTTCTCATCGGGCAACCGCCAGCCTCTGGCCCAGACCTTCGAGGAGATCAGCACTCTTGAGCGGCTTACAGTCGTGGTCGTTCATCTGAAATCCAAGAATCCGCCAGGAGGGGATGAGGTGGCGAATGGAGACAATAGGGATTGTGGAGATGGTCAAGGATACTGGAATGGTGACCGCACAAGGGCCGCAAATGAGCTGATAGATTGGTTGTCTTCCGATCCTACTGGAAGCCATGATCCCGACTATCTGATCCTGGGGGATATGAACTCGTACAGAAACGAGGATCCCATCATGGCCTTGAAGAGGGCCGGATATGTTAACCAGATTTCCTCTCTGCTCGCCTCTAATTCTTACTCATATGTGTTTCAGGGCAGATGGGGGGAGCTGGATCATATCCTGGCAAGCCCAAGCCTGACCGGACAGGTAACTGGAGCGAGCATCTGGCATATAAATTCCGATGAATCCCCTGACTTCGGCTACAGTGGCATTTGGAATAGCTCAGACAAATATCGCTGCTCGGATCACGATCCATTGATCGCAGGAATCAGTCTAACCTGAGCCCTGGGCTCTCAGGATCAAAGCGGCATTGGTCTGCCAGATGGCCCCAAAAGCGACCAGACAGAATCTCAATGCCTCCCATCTGCTCCCGCGAAAGCCATGCCGCTTGATGGCAGCTGCATTCCTCAAAAGCTCCAGCTTCTGCTCGCTTGATAGACCTAGGTTCTTCTCTAAAAGAAAGCGCAACCGGTCGAAGACAGCATTCTCGAATTGCGATGCTTCGGCAAAGCTTCTCATCTTCTCCTGAGGGGGAGGAATCATGCTTTTCTGGTAGATGTTCACCGACTCCACCTCATAGAAGAGCGCCTTGACTGCATAGCCTGTTGCCTTCTGAGGAAGGATCAAGGCGAGGACAAAAGAGGCAAGAGCAATGCTTTGAGGCACCATTATAGCTTTCAGTCTTTCCCAGCAGGTGAAGCGCGGATTTATCTCCGGGCGAATGTCCCGGCCGAAGAGAATCTTGCCCTCATATTTCATTTTGTACAGCAAAGTGAGCTGGCTGGCGACGAGAACAGCACCCGGCAAAAGGTCTGGCCTCTTGATCAATCCTTCACTCCAATCGATATCATTCGGTCCAAATACCTCAAAAGGCTTGTAGAGCCTGACATGCTTTTCCAGAAACTTGATCGATCCTTCCAGGATGCTTTCACTCACGCCGGTTGATAGAACCTTCTCAAACTGCGTGCCATGCTTTTCATTCAGTCGCCAGAAGAGAGATTCAGCAAACCTTTCCACCCTGCGGACAGCAGCATCGCTCTTTGTCTGAATGATGAGATCTACATCGCTCTTTCCCAGGATGAACTCGCCTCTGGCTGCACTTCCGAAGAGAAGGATAAAATCCATATCATCCCCCATCGATCCCACAAGGCCAGAGACGAACTCCTCCAGGAATAATTCAGCTCTCTGCTGATCCGCTGTCTTCAGGTTATTTGTCATCTTTTCACTCATTATTATTTATCTTAATTTGTTCTTCAGGGAAAAAAGCCTTGTCATATCAGCTAAATTGGTCCATTATCGCTCGGGCATTTCAGAAATTTCATTTAAAAATAGAAATGTTATTTAAAAAATTTCAGTAGCTCAATCCAGTGAAATGAGTGCGATTTTCCTGTTTCCATGCCCGCTACCTTCCGTAAAATAACAAATATATATTAAATAAGCCTAAAGCTATTTATACGATCAATGAGAAAATATGCTAAAAAATATGTAAATCTCTGCTGTGTCAAAGACCAGGATCCTCCGGAGCCAAAGAGTCCTGAGTCTCATATGATTAAGTGCTGCATGATAACGGGCTGGATGATCAAGGGCTGGAAGATTTGGGGCGGGATAATTGAGGGCATTGGGGATAATTCATATGAAAAATTATAGCTGCAATAAATGGTTGATTTTGGTGATATTTTTGGCCGCGTTAACGATTCTGTGCTGTCAGAGTGCTTATTGCAGCCAACCCTGTATCGCGATGGATTTGAATGCATCCTTTGGGGGATCCTTTGACGACGAGCTATATTCCATTCAGCGAACCAGCGATGCGGGGTATATAGCCACTGGCAGAACAAAGTCATATGGCGATAACAATTATGATTTATTTTTGATAAAAGCCGATAAAAGCGGAAATATTTTATGGCAAAAAAATTATGGCGGGGCCAGAGAGGATGAGGGATATTCAGTAGAAGAGACCGCTGATGGTGGCTATATTGTAGCCGGAAGAACCAGATCCTATGGCAGCGGAATGTACGATGTTTGGCTGATGAAGGTAGATCCGTCCGGAGAGAAGATATGGGATAAAGCCTTCGGAGGAGCACTGGATGATGAAGCAAGCAGCATAAAACAGACTATTGATGGCGGATTTATCATCGCGGGCAATACAAAATCCTTTGGCAGCGGAATGTATGACGTCTGGTTGCTCAAGATCGACCAGTTCGGTGGCAAAATCTGGGATAAGACCATTGGCGGATCCCGAGATGATATGGGGGATTCGATCCAGGAGACTCGTGATGGAGGATTCGTCGTCGCCGGCACAACCGGCTCCTGGGGAAATGGCGATTCTGATGCCCTGCTGATTAAAATTGATTCGAATGGGAATGAGCAATGGAAAAAGACATTCGGTGGGCCCAGAAGCGAGCGGAATCCCTGGAGCAGAGGGTGGTCGGTCCAGCAGACTGCTGATGGCGGCTTTGCCATGCTCGGCTCCACCAACTCCGTTGGCTCTGGGGGATATGATATCTGGTTTATCAAGACCGATGCCAATGGAGATAAAATTGCAGATAAGGTTTATGGCGGAGCATACGATGAGGAAGGAGGCTCCCTGGTCAAGACAAGAGAAGGACACCATATTCTCATAGGTTCGACAAGATCCTTTGGCTCCGGGGGCTTTGATGCCTGGCTGATCATGACCGATCAGAATGGCGAAAGGATATGGGATCAGACATTTGGCAGCAAACTGGATGATAAGGGCTATTCAGTCATTCAAACGGATGATGGCAGCTCTGTCTTTGCCGGAAAGACAACGCCCTATATCGCTCAGACTACAAGAAGAAAAAGCGCATGCTACGGCGATTGTCAGCAACAAGAGCCAGCTACCTATTATGATGGCTGGCTGGTCGCTATCAGATCAGCTCATCCGATGATCGAGATCCAGCCTGCTGACTATTCAGCCTGCGAAGACCAGGAAGCAAGATTCAATGTGGTCGCTGCCGGAAATGGGCCGATATCATACCAGTGGTCGAAGAATGGATCCCAAATCGCTGGGGCTACAACAGACTCATACATAATTCCAGCCGCCAAGTTGGCAGATGCTGGAAGCTACCGGGTGAGGGTGAGCAATGCTTGCGGTTCTATCGAATCGAACCCTGCAGTTCTGACCGTCAGCTCAAAACCGGTGGTGGAGATTGAGCCGCTTGATGAGATTGCCTGCGAAGGATCGGAGGTTTTATTGAATGCGCAGGCATCTGGAACCGAGCCTCTGAACTACCAATGGAAGAAGAACGGAGAGAATATCACAGGAGCCAATACAAACCGCTATCTGATCTCCAGCATCCTGCCGACTGATGAAGGCGATTACAGTCTGGCAGTGAGCAATATATGCGGTATGGCAGAATCCGGAGCGGTTCACATATCTGTGAGATCCAGGCCAAAAATTCTGGTGCAGCCAATCAGCCAAACCGTCTGCACCGGCTCGCCGGTCTCCTTTGAGGTCCAGGTTGCCGGCAATGAGTCATATACCTATCAATGGCAGAAGGATGGCCTGAACATTACCGCAGCCAATGCCGCCGTTTTAAGCATATCAGCGGCCAATAGTACGGACCAGGGCAATTACAGTGTAATCATAGGCAGTGACCTATGCGGCTGGACTCAATCCGATAAGGCTAAATTGAGCATTAGATCAATGCCGATGATCACAGGACTGCATTTGCCTGCCAGCAAAAAGATATGTGAGGGATCGGATATAGCTCTTGTAGCCGATGTGACCGGCAGCGATCCCATCACAATTCAGTGGATGAAAGACGGATTGCAGATTCCTGGTGCAAACCTTGACTCTTTTGTCATCAAGAATGCGACCCGCAATGATTCCGGCAGCTATAGCCTGATCGTCAGCAACGACTGCGGCCAGATTGAATCAATTGCGTCCTATCTAAATATCGCAACCAGACCAGAGATTCTTGTCCAGCCTGCCAACCTGAGGGTATGCCAGGGTGCGGCAGCAACGTTCTCTGTTCAAGCCAAGAGCAGTGAGCCATTAAGCTATCAGTGGTTCAAAGACGGTATCAAGATAGATGGTGCTACGTCAGAATACTACACCATCCCTCAAACTAACCTTAGCGATATGGGAAGCTACTCGGTGCAGGTGGCAAATAACTGCAGCCAGGTCGAATCAGAGGCCGCTGGTTTGGATATAATTACCATGCCAAAGATTCTACTGCAGCCGGCAAACCTGAAGATATGCCAGGGCGCTGCAGCAAAATTCGAGGTTCAAGCAGAAAGCAGCGAGCCATTGAGCTATCAGTGGCTCAAAGATGGAGTGAATATCCCCGCTGCTACGTCTGATACGTACGCCATCCCTGCCTCTAACCTAAACGATACGGGAAGCTACTCAGTGCAGATAACAAATAACTGCAGCCAGATCGAATCAGAGGCAGCTGATCTGGATATCATCGCCAGGCCGAAGATTCTTCTGCATCCGGCCAACCTTAAGATATGCCAGGGTGCAAAAGCAAAATTCGAGGTTCAAATAGAAAGCACTGAGCCACTGAAGTATCAATGGCTAAAAGATGGAATCGAGATTCCGGGGGCAACAGATGATAGGTACACAATCGATCTAGCTGATATTGCCGATATGGGAAGCTATTCCGTTCTGGTGGCAAATAGCTGTAGTCAGATCGAGTCGGAGGCTGCCAGTCTGGATATCATCGCTATGCCTGATATCCTGGCCCAACCGACCAGCCAGAATGTATGCCAGGGGACGAGGGCAGCATTCTCTGTTCAGGCAGAGAGCAGTGAGCCATTGAGCTATCAGTGGCTCAAAGAAGGAATCAAGATAGAAGGTGCAACATCTGAATCCTACACCATCCCTCAAACTAGCCTCAGCGATACAGGAAGCTACTCAGTCCAGGTGAGCAATAATTGCAGCCGGATTGAATCGGAGGCTGCTGTTCTGGATATCATCGCTATGCCTGATATCCTGGCCCAACCGACCAGCCAGAAGGTATGCCAGGGGACGGCTGCAACTTTCTCTGTTCAGGCCAGGAGCAGTGAGCCATTGAGCTATCAGTGGCTCAAAGATGGAGTGAATATACAAGGTGCTGCGTCTGATACGTACACTATCCCTGCCTCTAACCTAAACGATACGGGAAGCTACTCGGTCCAGTTGAGGAATAATTGCAGCCAGATTGAATCAGAGGCAGCTGATCTGGATATTATAGTCATGCCTCAGATCCTGTCCCAACCGACCAGCCAGAAGGTATGCCAGGGGACGAGGGCAGCATTCTCTGTTCAGGCCAAGAGCAGTGAGCCATTGAGCTATCAGTGGTTTAAAGACGGGATCAAGATAGATGGTGCAACATCTGAATCCTACGCCATCCCAGCCGCTAGCCTCAGCGATACGGGAAGCTACTCAGTCCAGGTAAGCAATAACTGCAGCCAGATCAAATCGGAGGCTGCCAGTCTGAATATAATTGCTATTCCTGAGATTCTGATACAGCCGGTCGGCCAGAGGGGGTGTGAGGGGGCTACAACAACATTTTCCGTTCAGGCAGAGAGCAGTGAGCCATTGAGCTATCAGTGGTTCAAAGACGGTATCAAGATAGATGGTGCTACGTCAGAATACTACACCATCCCTCAAACTAACCTTAGTGATATGGGAAGCTACTCAGTCCAGGTAAGCAATAACTGTAGCCAGATCGAATCGGAGGCTGCCAATCTGGATATCATCGCCAGGCCGAAGATTCTACTGCAGCCGGCAAACCTGAAGATATGCCAGGGCGCTGCAGCAAAATTCGAGGTTCAAGCAGAAAGCAGCGAGCCATTGAGCTATCAGTGGCTCAAAGATGGAGCGAATATCCCCGGTGCTACGTCTGATACGTACACTATTCCTGCCGCTAAACTAAACGATACGGGAAGCTACTCGGTGCAGGTAGCAAACAATTGCAGCCAGATCGAATCAGAGGTCTCCAGTCTGGATATCATCGCCAGGCCGAAGATTCTTCTGCAGCCGGCAAACCTTATGATATGCCAGGGTGCTGCTGCAACATTCCATGTGGAAGCATCAAGCTACGAGCCAATTGAGTACCAATGGCTAAAAGATGGAATCGAGATTCCGGGGGCAACAGATGATAGGTACACAATCGATCTAGCTGATATTGCCGATGTGGGAAGCTATTCCGTTCTGGTGGCAAATAACTGCAGCCAGGTCGAGTCGGAGGCTGCCAGTCTGGATATCATCGCTATGCCTGATATCCTGGCTCAACCGACTAGCCAGAGTATATGCCAGGGGACGATGGTAACATTCGCTGTTCAGGCCAAGAGCAGTGAGCCGTTGAGATACCAGTGGCTTAAAGATGGAGTGAATATCCCCGGCGCTGCGTCTGATACATACACCATCCCTGCCGCTAACCTCAGCGATATGGGAAGCTACTCGGTCCAGGTAAGCAACAATTGCAGTCAGATCGAATCGGAGGCTGCTGTTCTGGATATCATCGCTATGCCTGATATCCTGGCCCAACCGACCGGCCAGAAGGTATGCCAGGGAACGGCTGCAACGTTCTCCGTTCAGGCCAAGAGCAGTGAGCCATTGAGCTATCAGTGGCTCAGAGATGGAGCGAATATCCCCGATGCTACATCTGAATCCTACACCATCCTTGCCGCTAACCTCAGCGATACGGGAAGCTACTCAGTGCTGGTGGCAAATAAATGCAACCAGATTGAATCAGAGGCAGTCCGCCTGGATGTAATTTCATCACCGGATATTCTTGTGCAGCCAAAAAGCCTGGAGACGTGCGAAGGTGCGGCAGCAACATTCGGCGTAAAGGCAAGCGGTGGCGAACCGCTGGAATACCAATGGTATAAGGACGGTACAGAAATAGAAGGAGCAACATCGAATTCTTATTCGATTCCAGTGGCTAGCCCCAGCGATAGGGGAAGCTACTGGGTACAGGTGAGAAATAGCTGCAGCCAGATCGGATCCAATGCAGCAATCCTGGATATCGTAGCCAAGCCGGAGATTCTTGTGCCGCCGACCAGCCAGAAGATATGCCAGGGAAGCGCAGTGACTTTCACCGTCCAAGTGGAGAGCAGCAAGCCTTTGAGCTATCAATGGTTTAAGGATGGAATAAAGATTCCTGGAGCCACCCAGGATGTTTACACGATTGCTCGGGCCGTTCTCAACGATACTGGAAGCTACTGGGTGCAGGCGGCAAACAACTGCAGCCAGATCAAATCCGGTGCTGCTGTTTTGGAGATAGTTGCATTGCCCGAGATTCATCTGCCGCCGGCCAGCCAGAAGGTGTGTGAGGGGGCGGCAGCAACGTTCTTTGTTCAGGCAGAGAGCAGCGAGGCATTGAGCTATCAATGGTTCAAAGATGGAATCGAGATCTATGAAGCCACGGCGGATGCTTATACTATTCCAAGAACCGGCAAATTTGATATGGGCAACTACATGGTACAGGTGAGAAATAGCTGCGGCTCGGTCGAATCAAAGGCCGCTTACCTGGAGATGGTCTCAATGCCAAAGATCCTTGTTCCGCCCAAGGGCCAGAGGGTATGCCAGGGAGATGCAGCGACATTCTCTGTGCAGGCAAGCAGCAGCGAGCCATTATCCTATCAATGGTTCAAAGACGGAAAGATGATCCAGGGAGCAACTGCTGATACCTACACCATCCCAGCCGCAACCTTTGGCGATACAGCGAGCTACTCAGTGCAGATAAGAGACAGGTGTAATCTGATTGAATCGGAGGCAGCAAATCTGCAGACAATTGGGGTGCCAGCCATCTCCCTCCAGCCGGCCAGCCAGATCGTATGCCAGGGAACGCCTGTGACTTTCAATGTTCGGGCAATAAGCGATGATCCTCTGAGCTACCAGTGGTTCAAGGACGGAGTGGAGATCCCAGGAGCCATAGCTGAGGTTTATACCATTCAAAAGGCCATCACAGGCGATAAAGGAAGCTACTATGTGCAGGCAAGAAACAGCTGCGGCCAGATCGAATCAGAGACTGCAAATCTGGATATAATCGCATTGCCTGAGATTTTGGTCCAGCCAACCAGCCAGAAGGTCTGCGAAGGATCGACGGCGACGTTCACTGTGTTGGCAAAGAGTGCTCAGCCTCTGACCTATCAATGGATAAAAGGCGGCAGGATCATTCCAGGGGCCAACTCTGAGGAGCTCACCATATTCGATGCGAATATGGAGGATATGGGTGAATACAGAGTTGCTATATCCAATGGATGCGGATTCATCGATTCAAATGCTGTGAGCCTGATAGTAGAAAGGCCGCCTGGGGATGTGGAAATTGAACCCGATTGCCTGATTGCCGACGCCGGTGAGACTGTGGCGTTCATAATGAAGGGCACCGCTGTTGGGGCAAATTCCTATCAATGGGAGAAGAATGGAGAGATAATTCCAGGAGAGGTATCACCCTCATTGATAATCCTTAATCCGAGACCATCTGATTCCGGCGGCTACAGACTGACAGTAAGCAATGGCTGCGGCTCGAATAAATCAAAAATGTCAGTGTTGAGGGTGGTGGAGGATTCAACAAAGGTTGATCCATGTTTAAATCCGCTGTCAGCATGCTGCAATTCGAGCTGAGGACGCTCGGGGATGCGCCCGAATGTGGCTGAACCCCTCTGAGAAACTGGGGGGCTCTATCACAGCCAAGCGCTTATAGTATCCCTGCACGTGCTCCCTTTTCCCTTTTTCATTCCTTTTTCTGGGCTCCTCGCTATGTAGTATGGGTGAACTTGAATCGGAAATTCTCTGTATCCTTTTGCATCTGGGGTGAACAGCGATCCTGACCCAACCACAGAGGCGCAGAGGAACAGAGACCAAAACCGCGGCCGGGCCTGACCCACATAATTCAGCGAAAAGCCCTTTTCCTGCACCTGCATTGTCTCCTTTCCTCTCCCTCAATCTCGTCCTCGAGCTTCTTCTTCTCACCTTCCCTTCAGCTCGTCTATATTCAAGGGATTGAGAGGCTTGCAGATGATCTCATTAACCCTTAGCCTTTTCAGATGCTGGCTGGAGGCGGCCTGCATCACCAGTGCGGTATCCGATCCTGAGGCGGTCCCCGCTATTGCTATTACCTTCTCTCCCGAGACCAGGAGGCCGGCATCTGTGGCCATGAGCACTATCTCGAAGCAGACCTTTACCCCCTGGCAGAAGCATCGCAGGAGGTTAGCCATTGTGGTAGCGCTGTTTGAGCCGTAGAGCCCGTCGGTATGAAAGAGCATCGTCCCAAAATGAACCTCATGCCCCTCTCTGCGCAGCTCTCTCGTCAGCGGCTCAGGAAAGGCATTCTGCTCCCGATGAAAATCCCACTGATGGGGCACTACTATCAGCTTGATACCATCCCGGCTGAAAAAGTCTTTCGCCTTCACCGCAGTAGATCCAGTGGTGGAAGCCAGGACTAGCTTCCTGATGTTCAGGCTGCTTGATCTCTCCTGCACCAGCCGAAATGTCTCTAGGGTATTTTCCGATCCTCCCTCATCAAAATAGACTATCTTCTTATCCATTGAGCTTGTCACCTCTCCATCTTCAATCGACCGCATCTGATATCTTTTCTTCGGCTTTGAAAAGAGAGCATAAGCCCGGAGAAGACGAAAGATGAAAGATGGAGATGAAATCTGGAAGATAAAAGATGAAAGACGGAAGATAAACGATTTATGTCCGGGGGACGAAAGATTTCAGCAGACAGTGGAGGACGATTATGCTAGATATATTGAGAGACCGGCGGAGCATCAGGAAATATAAGGATGTGAAGATCGATGAACAAATCATTGATCAGCTCAAGGAGGCTGCTTTGCGCTCACCAAGCTCCAGGGGTATCAATCCCTGGCGGCTTTTGTTCATCACCGATAAGGATATGCTGGAGGTGCTGTCCCGCGCCAAACAAAGCGGCTCCGGCTTCCTGAAGGGAGCCAGTCTGGGTGTGGTGGTCATAGCCAGGGATGAGGAATCGGACGTCTGGATTGAGGACTGCTCCATCGCTTCCATCATCCTGCAGCTGACTGGCCAGAGCCTGGGGCTGGGATCATGCTGGATCCAGATCCGAAACCGGATGCATAATGATGGCCAAACCTCTGAGGATTATATCCGAAAGGCCCTCGATCTGCCGGAGGGATCGAAGGTGGAATGCATGATCGCCTTTGGCTACCCTGATGAGATAAAGGAGCCCCATCCCAAGAGCGAGTTGGAGTACGGGAAGATACTGGAATCATAGGAAGGAGTGGTTGGGAAAAGGGCATGAGGATGGTCCTAACTCATCAATCTTTTTTATTCTGACAATTATTAACTCTGGTTAGAACTACTGAATGTCCAGAGAAAGGAGTTAATACTCATTAGAGCATATATGCTTAGCAAGTACATAGCTCAACTGTTCATTAGGAGATGAATTAATGGATTCAGTGGTTAATATGGCAATGGAACAGCTTATGGCGGGAGATAATCTCTCTATATTAAGCAGCAAAGTTGGTGCAGACGAACAATCCACCAAATCCGCCCTGGAGATGGGCCTGCCCCTATTATTGGGAGCCATGAGCAGCAAAGCCTCCAGCAATGATGGGGCGAACGCTATCTTGAGCGGTCTTGCCGATTCAGCCAAGGGCAACTCAATGCAGGACATGGCCAAATACTTTGGCAGCAGCAGCTCATCCTTTGGACCGGGCATGCTCAATTCCATATTGGGGAGCAGCATGATTCCCATTCAGCAATCGATCGCTAAAAAGACTGGACTGCCTCAGGAGGTCGTCGGCCAGCTGCTTACTATGGCTCTGCCTCTGATTCTGGGATATTTGACAAAAAGCTCCCCAGAAAAGGAGATGAAACCGGATGATCTCTCAAAGCTGCTTGATGAGCAATCGAAGATGGCACTCACCTCGTCGCCAGAGGCTGAAGCAATGATGAAGGATATCCTATCCGCACAGGACAGCGGCAGTGGATTTATGGGGATGATCAAGAAGCTGTTTAAATCTTAGCTATATATCTCCCGAGTGGGGAAGGCTGCTCCTGCGGCAGCAGCCATGCAGATGAGCGAAAATAGCCACAAATTTTTGATAGGATTCAGGTTCTGGTGGTCTGCATGAGGCTGGATAGCTGCAGGACTGTTTTGCCAGTGAAGCCAAATATGTTCAGGGGCAGCCTTTCCTCCCCGCAATGCTGATTTGGAGACTGCTCCCCGGCTGCAGAAATGTCCAGAATTCATATCGATGCAAAAATTGATATGTTGGTGAACATAGAAAGAAAGAGGAAGGAATAAGCTGATAGATGAGGGCGACTGCAGCATCTAAAAAAAAGCCGTTGGTCGAATCCTCCTATCAAGAATATCATTGGAGAGTCTTGGTATAACGCCATAGGAGGTTATATTTATGAAGATGTATATAATTTCTGTATTGATTCTTTTAGCGATAGCATGCAGCAGCCAGTCAACGGATACAGTGAACATCAGCAGAGATTCTGGCATGGCAATACTGGCCAATCTGACAGAAGGCTCTTCCAGCCCCTCTGCGGTCCAGGAGAGCATGCTGCAAAACCTGACAAACCAAACAAACCAGACAAATCAGACTGGCGACGCCCGACTGTTAGCGAATGATGACTTGTGGAGCTGGGGCAAGATTCCCATTGGCTATGAGGTAAGCGATAACGGAACTCTGATCAACCTGGCCGAGCAGGAATGGGCTCCAAGCATCTAAAGGGCATACTGACAAGACTCTTTAATTTTTTAGCCAGCCGCACTCCAGGCCATATGATGATGCAAAAGCTTGCCTCATAAAGATCTTCTCTCCGCTTCCCTCTTGAGATATAAGAGCGTCTGCTGGATCGACCTTGAGAGCATCCTTTTCATTGTGCCGCGCAGAATGCTTGGCAGGAGACCTTCCCAGGACTCCTCCGACCTGACGAGCGCTTTTTCTCCTCTCTTCTCGATCTGCCAGAGATGAACCGCCTTAATTCCAGTGGTCGTGCCAGTCCAGACCAGATGGTGGGGCCTTTCCATCTGCAAGACTGTTGAGCGGATGGTCAATTGGCCAGCCTTCCAGCTGAACCTCGTGCCGACAGCCAGATCGCCCTCTATAAAGGCGGCCTTGACATCCGGATTCCAGTCCGGCCAGCTGTCGACGGCGACGATGATATCCCAGATGGTCTCTGGCGAGGCCTCGACCTCAACCTCTCGAGAGGCTATTACGGGAGCTAATTCATTTATCTTCATTTCCGGATTTCTCCAGGATCACTCATCTCCTCATACTCAATAGGTTTATTGATCTCAAGATCCTTTTCGCCAGCTTTTTCTAGGTCTGGTGAAGAGCAGATACGAGAAAATGGCAAGCTACAAGGCAGGAGCAGGACTTCTAATTGCCGCTTTGGCTATTGCTCTATTCATTGGATGGATGGGCCTTCCCGGCAGCATTCCAGCAACCAAGCTCAATAGCCTGGACTGGAAGGTGGAAGAAGATGGCAGGCTGGATTATCTGATCTCAATGCCCGAGTTCAATCTGAGCGAGGAGACGGTTGAAGGCAATAGCTCCTTGATTACAGTTCGGTATGCCAGCCGGGGAGCGGAGATGGCGGGACTTTTGAGACTTTCGAGATTTAGCAAGACCGTCAGCGATGATGCGAACAAAAAGGACAGTATTCCCGGAATAGTTCTCCTGCCCGGAGCCACAGTGACCAAAGAGCGGGAGCAGGGTTTGGCCAAGCGCCTGGCCGACCTGGGATATGCCACAATCACCTTGGACCAGAGAAACCTGGGGGCGATTGATGTTAATGCGGATCTTGCGCTTTTTATAGATGGAAGAGAGCCTGTGGAGCATATGATGGTCTATGATGCCCTGTCTGCAGCCGAAGTTCTGCGCTCTGTGCCCGAGATCGACCCGGAGAGGATCATTTATGCTGGAGAGAGCAATGGTGCTCGAACTGCCATCATCGCCTGCGCCCTGGATGAAAGATCTAAGGGCGTTCTGGCCTTAAGCACCTGCGGTTATGGTACCGATGCCGTCGTTGCCCAGTTGGGCATCGAGGATGAGGATATAATTCGCTTCTATCGATCCATCGATCCTGATACCTATCTACCTCTGATCGCACCCCGGCCATTGGCTATGATCCACTCCAGAAACGATACGGTGATTCTCTATCCTCTGGCGGTGAAAACTTATGCTCTCGCTTCTCAGCCCAAGAGCCTGATCTCTGTGGACTGCACAGTGCATGGCTACTGCCAGGAGATGGATGAGGGGATCGAAAAAGGGCTGAAAGGAATGGTTTCATGATCTAATATGCATCATGCACATATCATGATCTGAGCCCTCGAACTTCCCTCATATCCCTCCGTAGTTTTGCGCATGCTCCCAGGCCCTGTGGCCCTCCGGGAAGCGATCCGGCCGGGAATAAATCGATATATCCTCCCGGCGAAACAGCCGCCGATCCAGACCCACCGGGCAGACTTTGATGCAGATTCCGCAAGGGGATATGCCCTTCTGGTTCAGCTCATTGCTATGCTCGGCACAGCTCTTCTTATTGGTCAGACCCTGGGGGTAATCCCTCTCATCCAGTGCATTGACCGGACACATCTTGACGCAGCGCATGCATTCAGAGCAGAGCTTCTCATCTCTAATTGGGTCCGATGGAAGAACTGCGGAGGTGAAGACAGAGCCGAAGCGCACCCGGGGACCATAATCTGGCGTCAGGAGCATATTGTTCACACCGAAGCTTCCCAGGCCTGCCAGAAAGGCAGCATGGCGGTGGGAGAAGATTGCCACCGGATTTTTCAGCAGCGCCCGGATTCCGATGTATCCATCCCTGGGAACGAAGACGGAAGGATGGCCCAATTGGGTGAGATAGCTGGCCAGGCGGTAGGTATACTGGTCGAGAAGGGAGTTGACTGTGCTGTACAGCTCCCGGTAATAGACAGAGGGCGACGTTTCCAGAACTGGCAGGCTGATTGGTAGGCCGATGACTATCACCGACCGGGCTTCGGGGTATATAGACTGAGGATAGAACTCCTCCGGCATCCAAGGCTGAAATGGGGGTTCTTTCCATCGATCCACGCTGGCCACTCCCACCAGGGGTATCTCCAACTTTTCGCACCATTTCTGGATAGCGGCTTTCAGCTCATTGCTCATGAAAGGATCATATGCCGCTCAAAGGATAAAAGGATCACCAGGGATTATCGGCGGCTTGAAGATCCCTTCAGATATCCCTGGCACCCCCTCTTTCATCGCTATTTTATAATTATTTTATCATTATTCTATAGCTGCAGCATTTGAGGAACGGAGTGCAATGCTCTTTCTCATATCACATCCTCTCGGTTCTGCTCCTTGGACTTGCGGAAGAGCATCTTCATCTCATATACCCCTTCTTCTCTTCTTTTTTCCGTATAGAATCCCATCTTCTCAAATAAGCTCACCATGGCCTTGTTCTCCACCAGTGTGTCCGCGGTAAAGCCCAAGAGGCCATGCCTCCTGGCGATGTATGTCAGATAAGAGAGAAGCTCTTTGCCCACCCCCATTCCATGATACTCGTCCTTTACTACTATTGCTACCTCTGCCAGGTACTTGTCTGGGTTCAGCTCGTACTGGCCAAGAGCAATAATGGTCTCTCTTTCTCTCTCCTTCTCCTTGATCACCGCTAAGATCTCCATCTTCCGGCTCCAGTCTACAACAACGAAGTCCTGCAGCCTCTTATGAGGCATATCCTTCCGGGCAGAGAAGAACCTCATGTACATGCTGTCCTCTGATAGATCGTAGAAGAAGTCTTTAAGCATGGTCTCATCGGTTATCTTCACCGGCCGGAGGAATATCTCCAGCCCCTTCTTGGTGGTCCTGTATGTCTCCAGCTCCTCGGGATACATTCCCTTCTCGCCAGGGATGAAGACCTGATCTTTGTAGATCAGAGATCTCTTCCGGGCGGCTTCGATCAGCCAGGGGCGGAATTTGGGATGGGCGATGGCGATAAGGTCCATGGCCCTCTCCCGGATGTTCTTGCCGTGCAAATAGGCGATTCCGTATTCAGTCACCATATAATGCACGTCTCCCCTGGTTAAGGTGATCCCGGCTCCCTCCTGCAGGACGGGAACGATGCGGGAGACGCTGTCGTTCAGTGCAGTGGAGGGGAAGGCGAGAATGGTCTTCCCTCCGGGGCTGAGGACCGCTCCCCGCATGAAGTCCGCCTGACCGCCGGTGCCGCTGTAGAAGGTCCCTCCCAGAGATTCTGCTGTTGCCTGGCCGGTCAGGTCTACCTCCATGGCGCTGTTGATGGCGGTCATCATCCTGTTCCGGGAGATTATGAGGGGATTGTTGGTGTAGTCGATCCTCTTGAACTCGATCGATGGGTTCTCGTCCAGGAAATCGTAGGTATCCCGGCTTCCCATGCAGAATGAGGCGATGGTCTTTCCTGGATTGTGGATCTTCTTCTGATTGGTGACCACTCCCTTTTTCATCAGCTCGACGATGCCATCGGATAAGAGTTCCGTATGCACTCCCAGGTCCTTTTTGTTCTCGAGGCTGTGCACCACCTCGTCCGGTATCAGGCCGTATCCCACCTGAATGGTCGAGCCATCCTCTATGATACGAGCGACGTATTTTCCGATCCTCTGCACGATGTCGTTGGGAGCCTTAACCGAATACTCGAGGAGAGGCTCGTCATGGGGAAGGATAAAATCGATATCTTTGATATGAATGAAGCCATCTCCATGTGTTCTAGGCATGTTTTCGTTCACCTGGGCCACGACGACCTCTGCCTTTTCCAGGGCAGCCTTGACCACGTCCACGCTTATGCCCAGGCTAAGGTAGCCGTGCTTATCCGGAAGAGAGGTCTGGACTAGGGCTATATCCACCGGAACCATCTCTGAGCGGAAGAGATCGGGAACGGATGAGAGGAAGATTGGGGTATAATCCGCTGCACCACGGTTGACCGGATTTCTGGTGCTGTCTCCCACGAAGAAGGAGTCAAGCCTGAAGTTATCCTGGAACTTTTCATCGGTATATGGAGCCACGCCAAGCGTCCAGATGTGGATCAGTTCCGCATCGAAGAACGCTTTGGGATTATTGTTGACGTAGTTGACCAGCTCAGCCACCAGGAATTGAGGCTCGCCGCAACCGGTCCCTATGAAGATCCTATCTCCTGCATGGATGTGGCTGAATATGACCTCTGGGGGCAGGAACTTCTCAGGATATGTCTTCTTGAACTCTTCCAGGATCTTTTTGTCTTTCATTGCCCGTCTCTCCTCATTTGCGTCTTATGTCAATTCCTCTCGGTTCATTCCTGTTTGGATCTTCTTCTTCTTCCATAATCAGCCTATCGCTCTGAAAAGAGAAGATTATGAAGGTCAGCTGTGGTCAGATGTCATTCGCTCTTTGCACATTATTATATTATCAATGGAGAATCTATCTTAAAAGGGGAATAGATTGATATAGAAATGGTCAGCATTTAACAATAATCGGGTTTAATTGAGGAGATCGACAATGATCAACCTATTCAAGAAGAATGCTGGAGGAGAGGCAAGAAAGGATAAGAAGAAAGAAAAGCAGGAGGAGAGGCGACAGAAAGCGCAGGCCAGGGGACAGAAGCCCATAAGATAACCATTTTTCGGCTTAACTATAAAAGATCGATCTCACCAGTAGCGAGAATTCACTGGCGTGAGCGGTCAATGGTTTCCACCGCCTTCACAACGCTCTCCCATTCCGGGCAGTATGAGACCTGGCTGCGATAATCCTCAATTCCAGTGCCGTTCAGGCTCCATGGGTGCTGAAATAGAATTCCATGCCTATCGGGATCGCTCTTCACGAACTCCACTATATTGATGTCCAGATCATCGATAAGCACATCTGATGGCACATTATGCTTGGTCCCCGTTCTGGCCCAGTAGTAGCCCTTCAGGGAAGGAAAATGGGCGCTCAGCCATCGGCGGGTAGCCTCTTCGGTATGCGGCCTCCTGGCGGTCACCACGAAGACATCATGGTGGCTGAGCTTCTTTATCGCCTTTTGCGAGCCATGGATAATTGGCACTTGCATCACATATTCCGGATCCGAAAGCAATCTAGATATCTCCTCCCAGACCTCCCTTCCCTCGAAGGTCCAGTGCGCACGATCGACATCGCTCTTGGAATATATGAGGCCGTATTCCCTCTCGATCTCCCTCAGAACAGCAGCCACCTGATCTGCGAGCACCCCGTCGATGTCCACAGCGATCTTTAATGTCATTTTTTGCGGAAACCTCGTTTATTTGAGTTGGTGAATATCGATATGCAACCACTGTCCTGCTCAACTGCTCCATTCAACTGCATTATCCTATTGCTGATCCTCAACTGCCTCATTCAGCGGGTCTATTAATGCATTTAATCAGGGCACCCATATAAAGGTTTCAACCTGCGCCGGATGCACTGGTGAGGCAACGATCCTATTGTGCACCTGACTATGGGCAGTTCAGTGGTCAATGCCATGCGTACGATTCAACTCGCAGCAGCGCGGAGTTTTCATCGTTTACGGTGGGGAGGAGCGCGTACAAATATCTTCACCCAGGATAACTATATGTAGCATTAAGTGAATATACCAAATCATGCAGCTCACAAAGACCATTATCCTGAAGCTAGATGCACCGGATAATGACCTAGCAGAGCTGCTAGGAGCATTCTCCCAAGGCATGAATTATGCCTCGCAAATCGTGTTTGACATCGGCAAGCCTGTTGGAAGTGGACTTATCCAAAAAGCCACTTACAAGCATCTACGGAACAATCTTAACCCTGAAATCTCAGATGGCTTGTAATGTAGCTCGCCAGGTTTCGGGAGCTTACAAAACACTTCAGAGTCAGATCGACAAAAGAGAATCAGAATGGCAATTCCTCGATTTCGATCCAACCTCGGCTACATTCTCGTTCGAACGCGATTTTGGCTTATCCGGAGACACTTTGAGCATAACTACATTAGCGGGGCGCAGGAGATATAAGATCTTGAATTACCAGTATGCTCAGAGATACTTAGACGGGTCCTGGAAATACCTGGCATCCAAGCTTTGTTTGCACAAAAACGGAGCTTACTTTTTCCATTTGGCCTGTGCGAAGGATATTCCAGACAAGAATATAGTTGATGCATCCACTTTCATGGGTGTTGATGTCGGTATTAATTGTCTGGCGGTTGCATCTACCACGGACAAGCAATGCAAGTTCTTTGCAGGTGGTGAAATCAAGAACCACCGAAACATCCGATCCAAGGAACGCCAGAGATTGCAGAAGGCAGGCGGTCGATATTTGGGCACTCGATCTTCTATGAGAACTCTTAGAAAAATAGCAGGCCGAGAGACACGGTTTATGACTGCCGTCAACCATAAGGTATCCAAGGATCTCATAGAATTTGCTGTAGATAACGGCGTTTCGGCAATCGGCATGGAAGATTTGACGGGCATCAGGAAGAGAACGGAAAACAAAGTCTCCACAGAATTCAGGTACGAGCATAGCAGTTGGGCATTCAGGCAACTACAGGCTTTTGTGGAATACAAAGCCAAAGAGACCGGGATAGCTATAATTTACGTAAATCCTGAATATACTTCCCAAACTTGCCCCAGATGTAACCACATCAGCCGAAATAACCGCTGCGGCGTAGCCTTCAGGTGCGAAAAATGCGGTTACGAAACCCATGCCGACAGAGCTGGTGCTATGAACATAGAGCACCGAACACGAGACTTGAGGTATATCCTGGAGTCTCAGGGCGGTAATGTCAGCCCGCCAGACGCGACACGACTTTTTGCGTAGTCGCAAGCCGCGCCCTTCAGGACGCGGTAGTTGACTTGATCAAGATGGTTAGGTAAATAAATGATCAAGATGATCAGCCATGCACCATCACTGACAGAATGGCAAAAATGCATAGCCAGCAAAACACTGCAATAACGGCCAGGCTCAATTGATGCCTAAACTCCGCCCTTTTTAAT
>NZ_DAKC01000129.1:0-5187 GCF_002496465.1 Methanosaeta sp. UBA356
GAAATGGAGGAGGATGAAAGTGTCTGTGTTAGATGATCTTTCACACCAAAAAACCACTTTGCTCAAACGCAGGTCGGCACTGTTAAAGCAATTAGAGCTATGCATGGCGGAGGCAGAGGAGATAGATCGAAAGATCTCAGTGATAGAGAGCTGTGAACTCGAATACGACCTGCATAAAAACATAGAGATAATGAAATCAGGGCGCAGGAAAATGAATGCCATTTAGGCAATACTGAGATATTGAGATGTGGCATTGAGGAGAATGGCTCAATGAAGGAAATGTATTGGCAAGGACTGCGAAATTTTAAGAGCGGGCGCTCTTGGTAGCAGCACTGCAATATCTACACTTGCCATGTTCGACCCTTTTGCTATTCAATAGCAGTTTGGGGCAAGCCCGGATAATTAGAATCCTTTGGTTAGGCTATAATTGCTAAATATACCCCGGTTTTCGGTTTTTCATTCCTATCACAGGCTATATCCTACCGTAGGCTATATTTTCTCTGGCCTCATAATGGCCTGAAATGAGAATTTAGTTAATGAGGGCTTGAAAATGGGAATGTCTGCAGCTAAAGTGTTATTGATAAGCCTGTTCTTGATAGCGGGAATGCTGCTGCCAGGTATTGTCTGGCAGCCCAAAGGATCCTTTGAGGTCTGGAATATCATGGAGAACGACTTTCCTCGCAATGGAAGCTCAGAGGAGAAGATGACCTTCCTGCTAAACTATGCCATACTCGCTCCTTCCATCTATAATACCCAGCCCTGGAGGTTTAATGTATCTGATGGATCGATTATGGTCATGGCCGACGAATCCAGGTGGCTTGAGGCTGCCGATGGCAATAAAAGGGAGATGCATATCAGCATTGGCAACGCACTGGAGAACCTGATCATAGCAGCAGATCACTTCGGCTACAACCACACTATAAGCTACGTCCCCGGGGAGGAGAGCATCATAGCCAGAGTATCATTGCAGCCCAATGCCCAGGCCCCAATGGATCCCCAGCTATTCTCTGCCATCACCTCTCTTGAGAAAAGCTCCCCCTCAAAAACAAATGAGGTCCTCCGAGAACAGGATTCCGTGCCGCAGACTGCAAATCAAATCGATCTTGCTAATATTGAATCCATAAGCACCGATCAGGATATTCGCGTTTTTCTGATAGATGATCCAGACATTAGGAGTAGATTTCTCAATCTGACATTGAATGCCGATCAGGTCCTCTACTCCGATATCGAATTCAAAAGCGAGCTGGGCCACTGGATATCCCGGGGAGCTATGGGACCAACTGGAGTTGAGGCCAAGATCGATCAGATAAAGGTAGCCTTCCTGGATAGCGTTCCTGGTCAGATAGAAAAAGACTCCGAGATCATCAATAGCTCTCTGTATCTGGGCTTTATCACGAGCCAAATGAATGATCCAGAATCTCAAGTGAGGGCCGGGCAGCTATTCGAGCGAATCCGACTTCTGAGCTCTTCTGCTAACTTAAGCCTCCAGCCCATGAACCAGGCACTGCAGGCTGTGGAGACGGAATCAGAGGTGAATGGACTGCTAGGAGAGAAATCAGAGGCACTAAATAGCCCCTTTGTTCAGCAGATCTTCTGCCTGGATGTTGTTGGGCCCGCCAACGAATTGACCCCCCGAAGACCGCTTGAAGAGGTCTTGATCTAGCCAGTGACTACTCCCGCCCTCGAAAGGGGACGGGCTTGGACGGATTGAATACCGACAGATTGTAGTCCCAATCTGAGTATGTTGATTGCCGCGTTCCAGTCTCTATCCATCGAAAGCCCGCATTGAGTGCAATTATGGACTCGCTCAGATAGATCTTTTTGAACCAGAATGCCACATCTAGAACACATCTTTGACGTATTTCTTGGATCTACCAGGACTACCATCGAACCAGCACTTGCAGCCTTGTACGAGGTCAAAGTCACAAGCATATTCCAAGCCACATCTCCAATGCTTTTGGCTAGGTTGTGGTTATGCATCATGCCTTTTATATTGAGATCTTCAAATGCGATTAGGCCATATCGATTGACTAACTGGTTGCTGATCCGATGGGCAAATTCGTATCGCTTATTTGCTATTCGCTCATGGACTCGCTCAACAACCTTAAGGGCTTTCTTGCGCTCTGGCGTGCCTTTAGGAGCTTTAGATAGTTTTCTCTGAACTCTGGCTAACTCGTGCTCTTCTTCTCGGAAGAATCGAGGGTTAGCTATCTTCACGCCGTTGGAGAGGGTGGCAAAGGACTCTAGACCGACATCTACGCCCACCAGAGAGCCGTCTTTCCAGGGTGGTTTGGGCAGATCTTCCAGATCTACTGAGAAACACGCATACCATTTCCCAGTTGCTGACCGGCGAACAGTTAGCCGTTTGATCTTGCCTTCTATGGGCCGGTGGAGCTTGATCTTGATCTCCCCGATCTTGGAAAGATACAACTTTCCAGAATCGACCTTGAATCCTTTCTGAGGATAGGTGAAAGAGTCATATCGACCTATGCCCTTGAAACGGGGATATCCAGGCTTCTCCCCGGCCTTGACACGCCTGAAGAAGGCTTTGAGCGCCAGGTCCACACGCTCATGGACATTCTGGAGAACCTGGGAAAAGACCTCTTTAAGCTCCGGTTTGTTTTCTTTCCATTCCGGAAGCAAGTTATTTGTTTCGTACTTGCTCAGAGACTTACCTTCGTCCTCCCAGGCGGTCTTGCGGATTTCCAAAGTTTCGTTATATGTCCATCGGCATAGATCTAGAGTCCGCTCCATCTTTGTCCTTTGGGACTTGGTTGGATAGATCCTAAATTTATATGCCTTAAGCATAGACATAGATATAGTTAAGCTGTTATATGATATATAGTTTTTGAGCTTAACAGCAGTACTTGCGGCATTCATTCCCTAAAGGAGAGAGGTCTTCTGCCTGCTTTTCTATAACATCTAAGCTAGAATCAGGCTTAAATACTGCAGAGCTGGAGGCTCTTGGAAGCTCTGAGGAGAATGAGATGAGGTGGTTGTCGATCATCTCATTCCCTTGAAGCACTCATCTAGGTGCTTTTTGTCCATTCTCTTGGTGATCAAGCTCACGGCAATGGTTGCGAGCATCGCCAGAGGCAAAGCGACCAGGATCGGGTCCACCACCGGCCAGGGCATCTGTGTGATCAGCAGATCTCTTCCCAGGAGCATTTTGCTTATTCCCAAAGGCACTGCCTCCGCTTTATGGACAAACAGATACCAGAAGATGGTTACAAATGTTCCCGTCAACAGGCCGGCAATGGCTCCTGCTTTGGTAGCTCCTTTCCAGTACAGGGCCGCGGTATACATAGGAAGGAATGCGGATGCGCAAAGGCCGAAGAAGATAGCTGTGCCCCGGGCGATGATGTTATCTGGAAGGATATAGCCGAGGGTGACGGCAATTACCATGGCAACTATTATACCTGCCCTGGTGACCATTATTGAGCTTCCGCCCTTCTTATGGCTGATCGTCTCGTAAATATCCCTACCA
This sequence comes from Methanosaeta sp. UBA356, assembly GCF_002496465.1. NCBI lineage: Archaea > Methanobacteriati > Methanobacteriota > Methanomicrobia > Methanotrichales > Methanotrichaceae > Methanothrix > Methanosaeta sp. UBA356. The sequence goes on from NZ_DAKC01000129.1 coordinate 3,488, forward strand.
ATGGCGCTTCCCTGAGTATGAAACTGAGAGCTTGATGTGGACATCGCTGCTGCCAGGAGGGTGAGCATGAAGAGGTAGACGAACCACTCCGGCATTGCGGCATTGATGTAGATAGGAATTATGCTGTCGGCATTGCCCTTGGCTACAGTGATGGCTATGTCACCCTGGGTGTTAAAAAAGAAGACATTGGAGAGGGCCCCTACTGTGAAGGCGACACCGGTCATGAAAAGAATGAATACCCCACCGATCAGGGTTCCCCGGTGCAGCTCCCTGCTGGACTTGACTGTCATGAACCGGACTGCGAGCTGCGGCATGGCTAAAACCCCTATTCCCACCCCTAAAACTATGGTGGAGACCAGCGTCCACCACCAGGTGCTGCCGAGAGTTGGCATTTCCGTCCATCCAGTATGGCCCATCAAAGCGAGATTCTCTGGGACGAGATGGGCCATGTTTGTAAGTGCCTGATGAGCGACGGTTATTCCTCCCAGATGAGCATAGGTCATGAAAAGGAGAAAAGCCATGCCAAAGAACATAATGGTACCCTGAAAGGCATCGGTATACATGACCCCACGAAGCCCTCCCCAGATAACATAGGCGGCGATGATGACAGAATATATCAACAGAGCCACATGGAAGTCTATGGCTAAGGTGGTCTCCATGAAACGCGCTGCTCCTATCAAGACCACCGCCGCATAGAGAGGCATTCCAAGAAAGATCACCACGCCGCTGAAGTACTGAACGAATCTGCTGTCGAATCTCTTTCCTAATAGCTCTGGGAAGGTCATAGCATTGAGGTTGTGGCCTATCTTTCTGGTCCTCTTGCCATAAAAGACGAAGGCTATGAAAATGCCAACAAATATGTTGAAAAACGTGAGCCAGAGCAAACCCATGCCGAAAAGCCCTGCATTTCCGCCGAATCCGACTATAGCCGAGGTGCTGATGAATGTGGCACCATAGCTCATGGCCATGATATAAGGATGGGCCTTCCTTCCTGCGACAAGATAACCCTCTGTGTCCTTTGTGCCCTTCCATCCACGATAGCCGAGATAGAGAGTGACCAGAAGGTATATTAATATGATGACGTTGAATAAAAGTAGATTCATCCGATCACAGCCCCAGCTCTTTCTCTTGCATCTCTTCCTCCTCCAATTCCCAGGCGGCTTCCTCGGAGATCTCCCCTGCCTCCTCCTCACCGCCCTTATTCCATTTAATGGTGCCGTAGATCACGCATAAAAGCGCGCTAAGAATACAGAGAATATAAACGCCCCAGATCCAAGGATCCTCAATGCCTAGCATGCATAACACCAACCTCATTGTTATAGCCTATTTGCTCGCTGCAGAGCTAATGCAGCGAACCTTTCAGCTTTTGCATTTCCTGATTGCGCAGACAGCCCCTTAGATCGTTAAGGGACCAATATGGCATGTGGTAGCACGTAGCAATGACGAAGCTATAAGGATGTCGGTCAGAATTATACATTATGTTCATTTCCAGGCCTTATGTCCATGATCTAATTAATTTATATTAATAGTTTATATATTGCCCTGGGCGGAACATTGAGATTTTTCACGACTATATCCACAAAAAGATTCTCTTGTTGCTGCCGCAACAGTCCAGAATTGCCGTCCAGAGCCCGTCCTTCCATCTCCGTAGACATGAGCTTAGCCTCAGTTGTGAGCTGCTATTCTCTGACCCAACCACA
>NZ_DAKC01000078.1:0-17578 GCF_002496465.1 Methanosaeta sp. UBA356
CTTGGTTATCTGAGACCTTGTGGGATACAGCCTGAACTTGTAAGCCTTAAGCATGTACAGTTCTTCGCTGTTATAGTATATTAAGGTTTATAGCGTAGGGCGGGGTACGATTCATCTCCGGCCTGAAGACCGGAGCCCTCTCTACCCCTGCGCCCCAGCACTGTAGAATCTTCAAATGGAGAAAGTATGATTGTAAGCTACAAATATCCCATCTTCCCGAACAAGATAACTCAATGGAAGTTAGCGGAGAATTTGGATGCTTATAGGTGGCTCTCAAAAGTGTTCAGCTTGTGGAAGCATCGTAACGAAAGATCTGTCGGTACGAGTACATGAGTACCCTTATTGCGGATTCTCGTGTGATCGAGACTACAATGCTTCCAGGAACATAATCATCACAGGGATGGAACAGCCCCCAGCGCCCATAAAGCCAAAACCGCTACATCACATATCAGTGATGCAAGCTTTGGCGATGAAGTGGGAAGCCGCGCCCTTCAGGACGCGGTAGTTCACGGAGAAATAGGGATATGGATATAGCGCAATGGATTTGGCGGTGCTATGACAGAGGATGATGGATCAAGCGGAGAGAGCCTCTATCTGCGGGGAGATTACGAGGAAGCGGTCGCTGCCTGGGAGCGATCAGAGAAGGGAACGGAAGGATTTGAGCATCATTACTGGAAAGGTGTAGCTCTGCGCAAGCTTGGCCGTAATGAAGAGGCAGTGTGTGCCCTGGAGAAGGCCCTCTCCCTGAATCCTGAGAGCGCGGATGCCTGGAGAAACCATGCAGTGGCACTAAACCAGCTTGATCGTGGCGCTGATGCCCTTAAATCATGCCAGAAGGCTCTGGCCATCGATCCTGATAATCCACGGACCTGGATTGTCAGAGGCTTTGCCCTTCACATCCTCGGCCGGTTCGAGGAGGCGGTGGAGAGCTATGCCCGGGCCATCGAGCTGAACCCCCTTGGACCGGACGGGAGGAGGGCCTGGAACAATCGAGGAGCTGCTTTAGACAACCTGCACCGGCATGAGGAGGCCATAGAGAGTTATGAGGAGGCGATAATGATCGATCCTTTCGACATCTATCCCTGGAATAACAAAGGAGTCTCCTTATCAGCCCTTGGCCGACAGGAGGCGGCGGTGGTATGCTTCCGGAAAGCGATCGAGATCGATCCTGAGTATGCAGTTGCCTGGAAGAATTTGGCAGTAGCCTACCGATCATTGCATCGCGATCAAGAGGCAGAAGAGGCTGCTCGCATCGCCCGCGATCTGGGGTTGAGCTGATCCAGACGGCGGGATTTTGATCTTGGCAGCATCACCCCGATTTCAGGGCCTTGGCAATCTCATCGGCCAGAGAATCCCTGTTTTCCCTGGTTACTGTCAATACCCGGAAGGATCCCCGGATCTTCTTTGCCAGGCGGTGGTTGGACCACTGGTGCAGCACCACCAGCATGGGCTTGGGTGAGGCAATGGCCTTCTCCACCGCAAGGACGAACCTGTGACTGGAAAGCTCCATGGGACCCACCTCATCCACCACTATCAAATCGCAGCCAAGAGCGTTTTCCACCGCCTGCGCTCCTATCAGGTCCAGGTCATCCAGATGGACCCGGTACTTTCCCAGCTGCGGACCGTCCCCGGACTCGTCGGCCAGTATCCCCACCATTCCGGTGGATAGGTCCAAAAGCTCAAAGCCAGTTCGCCGATCCTTGTAGCGCCTGTCTCTGGCCAGCACCCCGCCAACTCTCAATTTCGTCCCGGAGGTCACCTTTGCCACCAGAGTTGATTTGCCGACGCCTGGGCTGCCAGTGACTGCAATTCTAAGGGCCATACAGATACCTCATCCTTTCCATGTAACGATGCAGGCTTTCCACGTCCTTAATCTCCTTTCGGACCAGCTTCTTGATGCGAGAGCGGATCTCCCCATCGGGACGGGAACCCACCGACCACAGATGCTGCTCGATGGTCCTGGCCATCTCATCCCCTTTGCGATCCCAATCGGTGAGTAGGATGATCTCCCGGTAGCTCCGGGCAGCATCCTCGGCCAGGTCGAGGGCCGATCGGCGCGAGGCCATGATCACCGGCCCGGTCAGGCCCAGGGCGCGCAGGGCCAGTTCATCCCGCCTGCCCTCAACGATAGTCGCCGCCCCCTGGCCCGATGCCTCGACCAGGGCAGCTAGCAGCTCTTCTAAGGCTTCCAGATCATAGGTCCCCTTATCCTTGCACTCCTCTCGCCCTCTGTCCCTGACCGATCCCTTCATTTCATCTTCCTCTCTGTTGATTCAGCAGAGGCTTGAGGATTAAGACCGCTCTATCCTTCTCTATTCCCTTAACCAGCAGAAGCTTTCGCCCGCTCTTCTCTCCTTTAATCACCTCGATTCCGGATTCGGCCACGCCCAATGTCCTCGCCAGCTCCTCGACCAGCTGGCGGTTTGCCCTGCCTCGAGATGGCTTTTCAGTCAGCCGGGCCTCTAAAGACCTCCTCCAGGGATTGAAGCCCGAGGGAACGGCCAGCCGGGATGAGCCAGGCACCACTTCAAAGCGGATGATACATCCCAGAGGATGAGAATCGAGTGCCTCAGCATAGTCCATGCTCTTTATAATGCTCCGGGAGTTTAAATACTATCGATCACAATCTGCTGATGGGAGGAGATTGCAGGGGAGTTTCTGTGTTAATGGGAAAAGGTTAAAATACCGTTAGCGATGAAGGGGGAGAGGTTCGATGAAGATCAAACAGGTCGTCGTACTGGCAGGCAAGGACCACATTGATTGCTCCATTTCCTCGGGCTTAGAGCAGCTTGGCCTGCAGATGTGCGAATGCTTTTCTCCCCAAGATCATAAAGAAGATTGTCTCCTGGTATGCGATCAGGATTATGCGGATACCTCGATTGGCTCTGCCCTCATCAGGCAGGCGATGGAAAGAGGCTGTGCGGTGCTATTGCATAACTCGAATTGCCCCTCCGTCTTGGAGGAGATCAGGAGTACGGGCGACCTCTCCCAGAAGACGAGAGACATGCTGGAGGCTCGGGTGCTGTACCGGTGCCTGCAGAAGGATATCCAGAGGCTGGCCAGCCTTCAGCCTGAAGCAGACGGCCTGCCAAATTACGTAGCGTCTGCCTATGAGAAGGTGCAGGACCTGCGCTATGGAGAGAACTGGCATCAAAGGGCTGCTCTTTACACAAATGACCAGGGTCTGGGGCTGCCCGCCGCCCGGAAGCTGAATGGTCGGGAGATGTCCTACAATAATATGGTCGATGCGGAAACGGTTTTGGAGATGCTCATCGACCTCTCGGAGTACGATGGAGAAGCCTGCAATAGGCCCCTCTCAGTCATTGTAAAGCATGCCAATCCCTGCGGCGTGGCCTATGGCGCAAGCCTTGATGAGGCCTTCCGACTCTCCTTTGCCACTGATCCCAAGTCTGCATTCGGAGGGGTGATAGGTTTCAACAGGATGGTGGACGTGAAGACGGCCCAGTGCATAGGGGACAGCTTCGTTGAGGTTCTTCTCGCTCCGGGTTACGAGGCAGAGGCCTTGCGGCTCCTCACGGAGAAGAAGCCCAACCGCAGGATCCTGGACATAGGAGACCTGCTGCAAAGAAAGGGCGAACTGTATCGGGGATACTACAAAAAGACCATATTCGGGGGTATGATGCTGCAGGATTTTGATACCGGCGACATCAAGGAGTGGAGGGTGGTGACCAGAAGAGCCCCCACAGACTCTGAGGCCCGGGCCCTCCGTTTTGCCTGGAAGATAGCCAAGTATGTCAAGTCCAATGCCCTGGTCTACACCACTGAGAATCAGACCATCGGCATAGGATCCGGCCAGGTTAGCCGGGTGGACTCCGCCCGCTTTGGGGCAGAGAAGGCGGAGGAGCACGGCCTGTCCACGAACGGAACTGTTGCTGCCACAGATTCCTTCTTCCCCTTCCGGGACGGCCTGGATCAGGCCTTCCTGGCAGGAGCGACCGCAGTGATTCATCCCGGCGGATCCATTCGGGACTCTGAGGTGATTGATGCCGCCAATGAGCATGATATGGCCATGGTCTTCACGGGCATGCGCCATTTCAGACATTAAAATCTGCAAAGGGGGGAAGGCGTGGACGGGCCTTCTTGCTCTGTTGCTGTTCCATTCTCTCCTGTTCAGCCCAGCCTCTGCCGATCGTATTCAAGCTGGCCAGGACATCCAGTCGGCGATAAACTCCGCTCAGGCGGGGGATATCATTGCAGTCGGCCCGGGGACATATATTTCCATCACCATTGACAGGCCATTGACCTTGATCGGCGAGGGCAGACCAGTGTTGAATGCTACCCAGCAGAATCCGGCGGTAGTGGTGAAGAGCGATGGGGTGACAATCGATGGCTTCGAGATCTACGGAGTGGGAAAGGACACCACCGCCAAGTTCGAATACTATATGGAAAACCGCGAGGCTGCCAGGGGCCAGCGCCTGGATATGCCCAACTCGGCAGTAGTAGTTGAGGGCAGCGACCTCGCCATTAAAAACAGCAGCATTTACGGAGCCCAGGCCGGGATTTATGCCCTGGATGCAGAGGGGATTACCCTCCAGGATTCCACATTGGATGGCTGCGATACGGGCCTATTCCTTCATGGTGGAAGGGGCCTTAATGTCTCAGGATGCAGCATAGTGAACTGCAAAAAATATGGGCTGGATATAGAGCAGTCAAGAGAAATAGTGGTAAAGAACAACAGCATCATAAGAAACTCAAATATTGGCATCCTCTTAAGAGAGGGGAAATGGGCAGAGATGGATGATAATCTGATATCGGAGTGCACCTTCGGCCTTTCCCTGTGGAATGCCTCATTCAATCAGGTGAGGAGAAACCAGCTCGACCATAACTATTACGGCATTCTGGTGACGAACTGGTCCAGCTACAATAACATCACCGACAACCTCCTAATCGACAATAGCAGAGGTGAGATCATCGATGGATTTGGCATCGGCTTGTCTTTGCAGGAGAACAGCTGCCATAACATGGTCATAGGAAATGTTGCCCGGGGCAACTACAATGGCCTGGAGATCTCCAAAGGCTGCCAGTTCAATGCCGTCTATGCCAATAATGCCGCTGAGAACAAGCACGGCATAAGGATGAATGAGAACCGGAATAACCTCATATTTGGAAATAATTTTCAGTTTAATAACATCAATGCCTATGAGAACCAGAGCTGCAATATCTGGAATACCACTCTGGGCAACTATTATAGCGATTATAAGGGTGAAGATGAGAACAAGGACGGCATAGGAGATGTGCCCTACTCCCTTCCCGGACCGGAATCCAGCTCATCCGACCGCATGCCTTCGATCCGTCCCTTCGATGAAGGAAGGCTGGAGCGGGCGGATATAGGGGAACTGGTAGAAAAATATGCCATCGTTGAGCCTAAGGAGGAGGCAGTGACTGCGGCCCGGCTGGTAGAAGGGGTTATGGTCATATCCCATCCCCAGCCCAGCTCTCCGCCCCAGTGGAAGGACTCTGAACCTCTGGATGGGAGCAGTTCTCCCTTCCAGGAAGTGAATGATTTTTAGATGACTCTCCATACGGAAGGCTCAATCACATTCGAAGCCACGGGGGCCTTTTTCAATCCCCGGATGCAACTCAATCGGGATATAGGGGTAGCCATGACCAAAGCCCTGGGCATCAGCGAGTATCTTGATGCCCTCTCCGCCAGCGGTATTCGGGGGATGAGAGTGGCAGCAGAGGCAGGGACGGAGAAGGTGACTCTCAATGATTTCGATCCCCGGGCGGTTCAGGTGATGCGAAGGAATGTGGCCCGAAATCAGCTGGACTGCGTTGTCAGCGAAAAAAACGCCAATGTCCTGATGCACCAGGAGCACTTTCAGGCGGTAGACCTGGATCCATTCGGATCTCCCTCCCCCTATATATCTGCTGCCAGCAGATCTGCCCGCTCATACCTCTTCATCACCGCTACAGATACCGCACCTCTCTGCGGGGCTCATCTGAAAAGCGGCATCCGAAAATATATGGCCGTTCCCCTGTGCACCGACTATCACCGGGAGATGGGGGCCCGAATCCTTCTTGGACTGGCGGCGCGCGAGCTGGCCCGGCTGGACAAGGGTACAGAGCCGTTGCTCACCCACGTCACCGATCACTATGTGCGCACCTACCTTCGAGTGATCAAAGGGGCCGAAGCAGCAGACAGATCATTGCAGTCCCTGGGATATTTGGAGCACTGCAATAGCTGCGGAAGCTTTGAGACTCTCAGGTTGTTGCATCCTGTGGGTATATGCCGCCACTGCCGTTCCAGAACCGCCCTGGCCGGGCCCCTATGGCTGGGCAAAATACAGGATCCAGATGTCATTGCCAGCGCCCTGGAAGCGGGGGATCTTGGCCCCAGAGCCAAAAAGATCCTCAGCACCTGCGCGAAGGAGGTGGATGTGCCCATGTACTATGACCATCATTGCATCTGTGAGAAGCTCAAAATCACTCCCGGCAAGATTGAGGATGTCATATCGAGGTTGAAGTCCCTGGGTCATCAGGCCTCACGTACTCATTTTACCGGCCTTGGCATAAAGACCAATGCCACCCTTCCCGAGCTGGAGGAGGTTTTGAGAGAGAACAATATTTGAAAATTTATAAAAATTGATATTCTTTTTTTCCACCTAAAACTTAATAAAGGAGAAGAGATGTAATAGTGATAGCTGCATTATGATAGGATAATGCAGGAATTCGCGGCACGAGGTGACGTTTATTACCCCCTTCATTGCTACTCCCTTTCGCATCTCGTGCCATCCCTTATTACGCATTATAACATGAGTAAAATAATCCGGAGTTGCTCAGTTTTATCCTTATATGATCCGTTCTCGACCTGATCCTATCTTATCCATTCTCATCCCCCAATGGCTTGACCCAAAAATGTAATAATGGGCGGGATAACGTGTCACTCATGAAGATTGCTCTTGTCGGTGGGACAGGTGACATAGGTACGGGATTTGCCCTGCGCTTGATGTGCTCTCATGAGATCATCATCGGTTCGCGTAAAGAGGATAAGGCCCGTGAGAGCGCCAGTGCAATTATGCAACTTGAGGGCGCGAATGGGAACATATGGGGAACTGATAACGCCAGCGCAGTAGCGGTGGCGGACGCGGTCATTCTCTGTGTCCCGCCCGAACATCTGAAATCTGTAACCTATGATCTATCCACATCCTTCAACCACCAGCTTGTGATCTCTCCCGTAGTCCCCATGAGCTACGATGGCAAGTTCTTCCGCTTCAATCCTCCGCCAGAGGGCAGCTCCGCCCTGCAGGCCAAGTCGCTCCTCCCTCCCCAGATAAGAGTTGTCGCCGCTTTTCACACCGTGCCTGCCGCCGCTCTCCAGGCGAAGGATAGAATTTTGAAAGGCGATGTCCTGATATGCGGTGACGATGCAGAGGCAGTGGATATGGTCAGGAGCTTGACCATGGATATAAAGAACCTCCGGCCTCTATTTGTCGGCCCTCTGGCTGCCTCGTCCCAGGTGGAGAGCTTGACCCCCATGCTCCTTAATGTCGCCCGGAAGAATAAGATCAAAGAGGCTGGGGTGAGTATAATATCGGAGAGACCGCCTGCTCCCAATTGATATTTTAGATCATTCCGCTCAGAGCTTCTATCACCATGCCTGGCAGCTCGGTCGGATTGATCAAATTCATCACCTTCCAGATGACATAGACCCCGATGAAGGTGCCTGCCATGGCGCCGAGATTGGACAGCGATGCCACCAGCAATACCTTGAAGAGGCGGTTATTCATCATCTGGCGGAAGCCTTCCGCCTGGGGAAGCTCTTTTAAGTCAGAGACGGTGGGCTTGATCTTCCAGGCCTCTACCATGCCCGCAAACCAGCCAGCGGCCACAAATGGATTGAGTGTGGTCATCCAGGCGATGCCGAATGCCGTTAAAACGGAGAGCGGATGGCCTCGGGCCAAGATCACCCCCAGGGCGGATAGAGTGCCTGTTATCACAAACCATATGGCAAAGGCTAAGACCAGGCTTCTGCTGGATTGAGCGGTGATCACCAACAGGGCAATCATCACCAGTATGGTTAATGTCACCACCGCGCCGAATACCTGGGAAAAGGTGATCTTCTTTTTGGCCTTCACATTCAGGCTCTCTATGGCGGGAATGGCCTCGGGGTTGCTAAGATGCCTCTCTATTCCCTCCTTATGGCCAGCCCCTACCACTGCCAGCACCCTGCCTTGCCTGGAGAGGCTGAGCAGATTTCGGGCCAGGTATGCATCCCTCTCGTCGACCAGAACGCTGGCCGCCCCAGGAGAGATCTTGCGAAACTCGCCTATCATCTGGGATACGACATCATCCTGAGTGATGTTATCGATATCGATCTCCTCTTCCTCCCCCCATAAGGCCCCCTGGATCAGGGATCCGATCAGCCTAATCTTGTCGAAGAATCCCATAGCCGACCAGAAGCGTTGAATGGTAATTCCCACATCCCTGTCCACCAGAGCCACCCTGGCTCCAGTGCTCTGCGCTGCCCTAATCGCCGCCAGCATCTCCGAGCCGGGCTTGACCCCCATCTCCTGACCGATCTTCTGCTGCATATAGGCAAGGAGCAACTGCACCAGGAACACGTAGAGCTTTCCGCCACTCAACAGCTTGCCGATCTCGATCTCAGACTTCTCCTCCTGTCCGGTCAGGGCTTTGTAGCGAGAGAGACACAGCTCCACTGCCACTATGTCCGGCCTTGTCTCCTCGATCCTTCTGACCACTTCCAGAGCGCTTTTCTCTGAGACATGCGCCGTTCCCACTATGGTTATCTCGTGGGAGAGGCCCTCAGTCAGGTCGGCGCCAGCATCAGGCTCTATTATCCTGCATGTCGGCTCCGGGCAGTCTTCCTTTGCTTCCGTCTTATCAAAATCCAAATCGATTACCTCTTCAGTCCTGCCCCGAGCATAGCTCGATGGCCCTGACCAGGTCTTCTCTGGAGACGATGCCCACCAGGCGGCCATCAGACATTACAGGCAGCCGGCGGATATTCATCTTGTTCATCATCATCATCGCAGCAGATGCCTCCTCTGAAGGACCGATCACATATAACTTTCTTGTCATAACCTCAGCCACTCGGGTATCTGCGTGATCCACCTGGGGAACCCTCTGCAGGTCCGAAAGGGTCACCACACCTATCACTTCATCACCGGACACGACAGGATAACCCCGGTGCTTCTCCTCGAACATATGCTCTTTCAAGTCCTGCAGGGTCATATCCGGGTCGACGGTGTGCACATCATCTGACATTATATCCATGACCCTCGTACCCTCCAGGCTCACGCTGATCTGGGTTGCCTTCTCCTCCTCTGAGGCTCCGACATAGACGAAGAAGGCCACAAAGAGGAGGATGAAGTTGAAGGAGAATAAGCCGAGGACGAACATGATGATCGCGAAGAGCTTTCCAATGCTGGCCGCCCGCTGGGTGGCTTTTATGTATGGCATCTGGGTGGCAAACCAGGCCCGCAGGAGACGGCCCCCATCCATGGGAAAAGCGGGCAGCAGATTGAAGAGCATGAGGATGATGTTCAAGAGGCCCAGCATCCAGAGCATTATGCCAAGAGGGCTGCCTTCATCCAGCAATGTGGCGAGGAGAATTCCCATCAGACCCAGGATGCCGCTCACTGCAGGCCCGGCGAAGGCCATTTGGAGCTCCAGGCGGGGATTTCTAGGTATCTCCTCCATGGCAGAGACCCCTCCAAAGAAGTAAAGGGTGATGCTCCTTATAGCGATTCCATTCTTGAGGGCGATATAGCTGTGCCCCAGCTCATGAAGGGCCACACAGGTGAAGAGGACCAATGAGAATATCAGAGAGTAGGCCCATCTCAGGCCGGCTGGCTCGATCTCGCCAAAGCCATAGCTCCTCCCCAGGACCTGCTGGCTGAATGAGGCAAAGGCCCAGGCTATGTAGAGGATGACCAGCAGAAAGGACCAGTGCAGCTGCACCGGTATTCCCATGATCTTCCCCAACTGCAATGAAGAGTTCATCATGTGCTAGTATCACCCAAACATTAATAGGTCTTTTGATAATTTATGGCGCAAATGGTGGGCACCACGCAGAAAGCAATTTTTATTAATTTATTAAGTGAGCGGGTAGGAGAGTGGGGGTTCAGTGTGGATTCTAAAAACTAGGATTACCCGCTCGATTTAAAAGTGTGTTGGTTAAGATATAAATTTTTCCCCTGGGGGTAGCAATTCACCAGATATCTCACCAGAGAGCTATGCTCCACCATGCAGGCTGCGGTATAGGCCTCCATCAGGGTCCCGCCTGCAGCAAATACGCCATGCCCGCGGGCGATGCAGGCCATATGGGACTTAAGGGCTAAAGATGCTGCCTTAGCGAGCATATCGGTCCCCAGCTTGCCCTCGATTATAGGCACCTCTCCCAGAAAGAGAACGCCCTCGCTATCAATTGGCTCCACCTTCTCCATTTCCACCATAGACAGGACGACCGCATATGGAGAATGGGTATGGATGATGGCCATCTTCCCAGTATTCAGGTAGATCGCCCGGTGAACGCAGGTCTCTATGCTGGCAATCTTATCCATCTCACAGGGATTCTCTGAGCTGACCTCCACCACCGTGGACGAATCCAGCTCGTCGAGCATCGATCCCGTAGCGGTGATGAATATCCTGCCATCCTGGCAGATGCTGATATTTCCGAATCGAGAGCTTGTGAGTCCTGAGGAGACGACCTTTCTGCCAAACCGCGCGATCTCCTGCCAGGCATCGCTCGTCATCTCATCACCTCTCCAGCAGACGGAAAGGGACGGCTATTGACTCCATCTCCCCAAATCCACCCACCAGATCGACGGATATCTTATAATCCCCGGCCGTCCAGAAGCTCGTCTCCCAGCGGGCGGAGTATATGCCATTGCCATCCAGGTCGTCCATGGGAATCTCCAGATTTCTGTCCGGCCCGATGATCTTGGTGTTTAAGGACTTGATCTCTCCGGAGGCTTGGGCCTCTACCATCACCGGCTCGCCTTCTGTGGCCTCATCCCGGTTCAGCCTTACATCGACCAGATCCGGAGGATAAAGCTCCTCTTTCGGGGCGTTGATGCTCTTGAGGGCTCGGGTCAGGTTGAGAGCTCCATAGCCATAGAGGTTATCCTTTCCCTCCTGCCCCAGCTCATCTGCGGTCTTGAGCAGCAGCCTCTTGATATCTGCTGGTTGCAGTTCAGGATTCGCCTCCAGCAAAACAGCTGATGCTCCGGAGACTTGAGGAACAGCCATTGATGTGCCGCTCACTGAACTCAGGCCATTCTTGGAGCCGGCCAGGGCGGAAGGGACATCAACTCCCAGGGTGACCAGGTCCGGCTTGATCTCTCCGGTCAGGGTCGGGCCGCGTGATGATTGTTCGAATATCAATCCGGTGCGATCAATGGCCCCAATGGTTATCACCTTCTCTGCGCCACCGGGCATGACAATGGAGGAGGGCGAAGGCCCGGAGTTTCCAGCGGCGACACACATGGTCAGCCCCTCCTCGACCATCCGGTCGCAGGCCTCGTCTAGCAGAGATGCTCCATCAGAAGGCCCTTCTCCGCCCACGCTAAACGATATGATCTTTATCCCGTAGCGATCCCGATTATCCAGGCACCAGTCCAGAGCTTTAAGAGCATCGGATAGATAGCATGCTCCATCCCTGTCCATAACCTTGATCACCACAAGTTCCGCTCCCGGCGCTACTCCCATGCCCAGGTCGCCGGCGATCAGGCTGGCGCAGTGTGTGCCATGGCCGTTGTCGTCATAAGGTTCTGTCTGATTGTTCACGAAGTCCTGGAATGCGACGATCTTCCGGGACAAAGCCTCATGATCGGCATCTGCGCCGGTATCGATCAGAGCCACAGTAACCCCCTCGCCCTTTGGGCCGGAGATCTCTCTGGGATCATCTATGATCGAAGGCCCAGGATTCGAGCTGCTCGTGCTGGCAGCAGAGAGCACGGTGAGCTTCTGATCGGTGTACACCCCTCGGACGCCGTCGGTCTTGGCGATCTTTTCCAGGTTGTCCGAGGAGACGGTCATTGCGCTCCCGGGCAGGACTTTGAACCTCTTCTCCAGAGAGGAGCCGACGCCGGTAAGGTTCCCTTTAAGGTCGTCCTCATGAAGCACAATGACCTTCAGGTCTTTGGCTTTCTGCTCCTCCAGGCTGTCTTCTATTCCATTGCCATTGAGATCCCTGGGATCGCGGATGGTGATCTTCTTGGACTCGTCCTTCGCCGCATTGCCGAACTTGTCTACGGCGATGATTGTCACATTGTAGGTTCCAGCAGGCATATTGGAGCCGCAATAGCCGGTGAAAGTGCCATCTCGGTCTAAATCTATCATGAGGTTCATCCGATTGCCTATATCAGCATAGACCATTCCCAGGCCGGAAGGATCATGGACCCGGGCATTTATCTCGCTCCTGGGATCGCCTGTCTTGAGAATGGAGGGGCTCACGCTCACCCCATAGATGACCGGAGCAGCGCCATCGTCGACGCTTGGTCTGAGGCGATTTTCGTACTCCTTCTGAAACCAGGCGGTTGCCTTATTGTTCTCCAGGGCATTTTGTATCGGAAAAGCGGATGCGTAGCTGACCAGGCTGAGCAGGAGAACAAAATGGAGGATATGGCTAGGATTCAATGGTCTCACTCTTAACTCCAGCTATCCTTTTCGATATTCTTATATTTGCTGGTGTCATTTCACCACTGGAATGATCCGCCTTCCAGTCCTGCCAGGCGTAGACCTTGGCGTCGTAGCCAAGAAGGGAGAGGGGCAACCAGATCATGGAGGCCTTGACCCCGGTATTGGTGTAGACCACCACCGGCCTTTCTCTTTGCAGATCTGAGAATATCTCTTCCAGCTCTGACTGATCCTTTATCTTCTTGCCATCCAGAACGCTTGTATAAGGAATATTGATCGCTCCTGGTATCGACCCTGCCTCAAAATCCCTACCCGTTCGGGCATCGATTATCTGGGGGATGCCGCTGCAAACGAAATCATATGTTGCCAGAAGATCGGCATCTATAGCGGGAGTATAATTCCTGGGCGCAAGGCGTGCAGGCTCAGACCAGGTGGGATTCGACGCTGCCACCCAGTCGTCTATCCCCCCGTCCAGGAGCCTGACATCCTCATGCCCCAAGAACTTCAGCATCCAGAAGACGTAGGTGGCTGCTGAGGGGCCGCCGCCGCAGGGCTGGCATTCACCATAAATGATGATCGAATCGTTCTCGGACACGCCTGCCTCCCCCAAAATCCGGGCCATCTCGCCGATCGGCTCGAGCCTTCCTGCAGGATCGATGAACCTGTCATAAGGAATGCTTATCGCTCCTGGAATGTACTCAGTCGATCTGGGGCTGATATCGATGATTATGTCGGAGCTATCTAGGATTTTGATCTCTTCTGGTGAAATCAAAATTGTGGAAAATCCCATCCCCCGGGCCATATCGGATCGATTGCCCTGATATTTCTGCAGACCGTCCTTGGGAGCAGAAAGGTTCAGATCCAATCCCCGCTCCCCATTCTCTCCCCACAGTGACGAGCAGTTGGATGAATCGGATTGTGCTCTGAGCAGGCCCGGATGGAATGGCATCTGAGACCATGCCCCCACCTCACCCAGGAACGAAGCCCACTGTTGATTGAGCGGATCCTGCTCTGCGCTCGAGCCAGCGGCTTTGCAGGATGCGCACTCCCCGGCCACAGGTGATGCATTCCATATGATCGCCATCATGAATAAGGCTGCCAGCAACAAGCTGCAGCCTGCGATTCTGATAACTCTCATGGCAAGCCTCTTGAATTTCTCAAACTTCTCATCTCCATACTATGCAAGTGCTCATCAGCTCCTGGGGGTGACGGAGAAACTTCCTAACGTCTCCTCCAGTTCGAATCCACGAACATCATTTACCCTCAAGACCAGGTCGTACTCGCCCGGATCGAGCAGGGCGGTGGAGAAGGATCCCTGATATGCATCCCCAGAGGCTACCAGGCGGCCGTAGCCCTTTGCCTCTTCTCCCGACTGATATGCTCTAACCGTCAGCTGGTTGAGATCATACAGAGCCTCCATACGCACGGTGACCTTTATATCGTCTCCCACTCTGGCCTGGGTGGGATTAAGAGCCTTATCGATGATGGAGATCTGCCGGACCTGATCGCCCATAATGGGATAACGATCTAAGGAGGAACTGTCTATCTCATAGGGCAGGTCGCCAAATCCATCCGCACCCAGAACATTCTGTTCCGGTCCCTGGTAATCATCGCTCCCATGGTAGTCGCTCCACAGGTTGCCCCCCAGCGGATAGCTGGCATTCCATGAGTTCTCTCCTCTATCCTCCGCCTGGATCACATTGTAACTGATCTTATTTCTGTAGATCAGGTTCTGGCTCGAATCCAGGAAGATGCCGGTCTGGCTGTCCGAGATTGTGTTATCGATGATGGTATTGCCGTTCGAATTGCTCTGGATCTGCAGGCCATAGCGCCCATTTGCCTCTATCAGATTGCCGGATATGCTGTTATATCCAGAGTCCAGGAGGGTCAGGCCGGCGACTACGTTCTCGATCATGCTGTTATTTCGGATCAGGTTATCAGTGCAGTCGAAGCGGAGGTCCAGGCCGGAGTTGGTGTTCCGGGAGAGGTCGTTGTATTCTATTATGTTATTGCTGCAATCTGTGAACATGTACAGGCCGTACATATTTCCTTGAAGGACGTTGCCCCGGATGGTGTTATTGCTGCAGGAGGGGAAGAGGTTTATGCCGTAGGCGCCATTGCCATAGGCCACATTATCAAGGATCAGATTGTCATTGGAGTTGGAGAGGTATATTCCATACCACCCCTCACCCCCCAGTCCGTTGAAGCTGGCGTTGTTTCCCTGGATGATATTGCCGTCGGAAAAAAGGAGGGCAATCCCTGGCTGGGTGCACCGGATGACGGTATTGTTGGCCACAGTGCAGCCCCGAACGTTGTTCAGCTTTATGCCATAAAACCCATTCCTGACGAGAAAGCCGGATATGCTGACATCGCTCGCTTCTATATTCACGCAGGCGTCCCTCTCTCCCGCCTGGATGACTGCCCCATTGCCTATCAGGTTCAGGCTCTTTCCTATGGATATCTTCTCGTAAGTCCCCGGAGCCACCAGGAGGGTATCGCCAGGCTGGGCGGCGTTGATTGCCGCTTGCAGATCGGAGCTGACGGTTATGGAAGCAGCGCTGGCAAGGGAGGCGATCAGCATAAAAGAATAAAGAAGGGATACCGCCCAAATGGTCGAGCGACCTATGCCGCGCGAAGGATGATATGCATTCGATAAAGCCGGAGCATGGCATTTCCCCGTGGCACTGGGATGGGTTAATGATGGTTTCATTTTGAGGCTCATAGAGATCCATCTATTGATGATCGATCTATTTTATAAAGATTCATGGCTCATATGGGTTTAGGATAGGGGGTAAAAAGTCTTAGGATCTTCTAATATAGGCTACATATGAAGGTAAGCTTTTTTATCAATTGAAAGGTATATGCAGTGTTGGTAAATTCAATGGAGGAATAGAGTTTGAGATACTGGCTTGCGATTATTGGCGCACTTCTCCTGCTGGCGGCCGCCTGCAGCGCAGGGAGCTTTGAAGCGAAAATCGATGTGGATACCTACGTCAATTCTATTGAAGAGGAAGAAAGCTATGGCGATAGCGATCTACTGTGGGTGTCTTCCCAGGACGATGACGATGATGATGCGTCTATAAATGAGACCTACCTCAGCTATGTGAATCTCTTCGGATCGCAGGGAATCTTCAATCCGGATCAGATCAAATCTGCTACTCTCACCCTTAACGTCGCCCGGGTGGATGACGAGGGCGAGATCAAGGCTTACTTCCTGGAGGGAGCGACATTAAACACCCTGACCTGGAAGGATAAGGCAGAATATGACCTTGATGTCTCATCCGATTCCGTTGAGATAGATGAGGCAGAGGATGTGATTGAGCTGGATGTAACACCCATAATCAAAAAGGCGGTCGAGGTCTGTGCAGAAGGGTGCCCCTACAGCATAGTCCTAGTCGGTGAGGATGATGTCTCTGTGGCATTCGTGTCCAGTGAGGCATCAGATGAGGATATGCCTGTCCTTGAGTACGTAACTGAAGAGTAAATGAATCTGGCAGATGGAGAGGGGATTTTCGCCCCCTTCCCGGCCAGACTCATCTGTTGAGGACCTATTTTTTATATCACTTCCATGCCATAAGGGGACTGATGCCACCGATCCCTTCCAGAGGGCCTTTCTTTATCATTCCTGCCGGGAGAATCATTGGAATTCTCTTATTTGTGGGCATTGCGATGGCCTCCCTCTTTGGCTGCATCCATGCGGCAGGCGGCGAGGGTGCGGACGGCGGAATCGGTTCCTCCACCAGCCAATTGGCCCTCGTAGAAGGATATGCATCGGGCGCGGACCCGGTAGAGGTCATAATCATCATCTCGCCGGGATGTCCCAAATGCGCCGCTGCTGAGAGGACCCTGGAGAAGGTGGGCCAGACGGTGCCACTTAATGTCAGCAGCTATTACTATTATACCGATGAGGGCCACCGAATAATCGATCAGCTTAACGCCCGGGATATTCCAGCCATAATCATCGGGACCGAGGTCATAGACTACAGGGACTATGGAGGAGACGCATCCATCCTCGAGAATAAGGCTCTTCGGGCCCTGCACAATCAGAGCCAGAGATCTGAGACTGCTCCCTCTATAGGCTTTCCAGGCAACACTAGCCCCATCCAGCGGCGGGAGGATGCTCTGCCCGGATACGATCTGCAGGACCTCTCCCTCTCCACTGCCCTGGCCGTCACTGCTGGTGGGTTTGTGGCCGGCTTCAATCCCTGCCTCTTCGGCATTCTGGTCTTTCTGGCGGCATCCATCCTCTCAACCTCCGGAAAGAGGCGGGAGCTGATCATGATGGTGGTATTCTTCTCCTTTGGCATCTTCTCCATGTACTTCCTCTTCGGCCTGGGAATGCAAAGGCTATTGCATTCTGAGGCTATAGCTGCCACATTCCGCTACGCTTTGACTGTGCTACTCCTGGCTGCGGGCTTATCTCAGGTCATCGATGCCATCCTTTTAAAGCAGGGAAAGGCATCGCTCTTCCGGACGGACTGGGCGCTGCAGTATTTCCAGGCGGGAGTGGAAAAGGGAAGGTTTAGCTCCTACTTCCTGGCGGGGGCGCTCTTCTCATTGGTTAAGATCCCCTGTGTGGGCGGGCTTTATCTGGCCATACTGGATCTCATCTCCGCCAAAAGCTACTTTGTCGGCGCCGCCTACCTGATGTTCTTCAACCTGGGGGTGATACTGCCAATCATTGTGGTGGGGGGATTCCTCGCCCTGGGAATGAGCCCGGATAGGGTGGACCGCTTCCGTAAGGATCACCGGGTGGGAATGAGGCTTTTTACCGGGCTGATGCTCCTGGTGCTGGCTCCTCTCATCTACTGGCAGATAATCTGAAACCTCCAAAACCGGCAAAAGGAGTGAACTACCGCGTCCTGAAGGGCGCGGCTTCCCACTTCATCGCCAAAACTTGCATCACTGATATGTGATGTAGCGGTTTTGGCTCTATGGGCGCTACGGGCTGTTC
>NZ_DAKC01000079.1:0-20902 GCF_002496465.1 Methanosaeta sp. UBA356
CCTGTCTGGTAAGAGACTGGCATGTACTCGAACTCAGCTTCCTTGGTGAAGTTGATGTAGTCCATTGCACAGGTATTGGGATATATGCAGGGCATCTGAAGTCCATCAGCGGTCAACTGTCTCTCAGCTTCAAGCTCAGTCCTCTCGGTGATCACGTTTCCGGATCCGGACTCCTTCTCTACCAGTTTCTGGCCATGGAAGCCAGACTGGGTGGAAATGATCATCTCTACGTTCTTGTATCCAACGCCCTTGACCGATGCCTTTTCGTACATATAGTTAGCTGCACCGGCCATGCCTACTACGGCCATGGCGACTATAATCAAAACAGCTATTAGTTTTCTCATTTCTTTCCCACCTCCTTGATTTACCATCAATGCTTAGGATCTAAGCCGTCCGCAGAGGCCCAAATCCAATGACACCATACGACAACGAGTCCAAATTCCCAGCATAAGACCATGCTCATGCAGAGCAACCTGGATTTCGCTTGGGGTATGGAGTACCTGATCCTCATGCTTCTCGGCTTGTATTTGAGTATTTTGCTCAGGCACGAGCACCCTATACCGCCTTCTGGAATATAAACATATCGGGCTTTTATAGGAAAAAAACGATATCAATTGGTCATATGCCCTTTAAGGATATGACAATATCCTCTCTTTGAGTCAGCGGGATTCTGTTCGAAAATGACGGGCATCTTCACCGGAGAAAAGGCCATTATTGCGCGCCATAGCCCTGATAAGAGGCCCCGTTCCAGGAATCTCGCAGGAGCGGCGCAGGGCCGATCTTGGGGAAGAGTATGGTAAAATGCTCCGGCCGGGATTTGGACCCGAGTCTTCGGCTTGAAAGGCCGAAATGATTGGCCGGGCTACACTACCGGAGCAACTGGTGACGGGCGATATAATCAATCAGCCTGGCCCTCTCCCCATGAGATCGACCAGATATATCTACATTTCTGATGGCTTGGGGATTTTGAGTAGTCCCGGGCGGATTCGAACCGCCGTCGCGGGCTCCAAAGGCCCTCAGGATTGACCTCTACCCCACGGGACTATATCTTTTAGCCTCTACTAGCCGCCAAGGCCATTGCTCTTGGAGGCTTTGGCCCTTGTTCTCCGCATAAGATATATATTCCCTTTCCCGGAGGATCTGGGTAGATGAAGCTGCTCACCAAGAATCATATGAGCCAGCGCAGGCTTATAGAGATCCTCAGGGTGATCGAGGGCGCCGGCATACCAGTGGGAGCGAGGGCGATCTCAGACATCCTTTGCAGCCGTGGCTATGATCTGGGTGAGAGAGCGGTGCGCTACAACCTCAAAATCCTGGATGAGCTGGGATTCACCAGGAAGAAGGGGTACAGTGGTCGGGTTATTACCTCTCTGGGCTCCAGGGAGCTGAGCGATGCGCTCATAGACGACCGAATTGGATTTGTGAATACCAGGATTGAAGAGTATATGTATAAGAGCAACTTCGATCCCTGCAGCGGCCAGGGCCAGGTCATCGCCAATACCAGCATAGTGGATAAGGCAGATGCTGAGGAGGTCTTGGATATGCTCGGTCGCGCCTTCGACCAGGGCTATACGATAAGCCGCCGTGTATTGATCCTGGACGAAGGAGATGCGATTTCTACCCTGGAGGTGCCCGCTGGATCCCTGGGATTGGCTACGGTATGCAGCATAACCATGGATGGAATCCTGATGAAGAAGGGAATTGCGGTCCTCACCAGCTTCGCTGGCCTGGCAAAGATCAAGGAAAAACAGCCAATTGAGTTCACCGACCTCATAGCTTATGCCGGATCCTCCCTGGACCCGGTGAAGGTTTTCATGGGGCGGAAGGTGACGAGCGTTGCCAATGCCATCCGCTTGGGTTCGGGAAGAGTGCTGGCCAATGTTCGGGAAATTCCCGTTGCGGCGGCTGGCCATGCTCTGGAGCTGCTGGAGGCATCCCGATCCGCGGGCTTTGGCGGCCTCATAAAGGTAGGAGGTCCTGCTGAGCCGATACTGGGCTGCCCTGTAGCTGCGGGAAAAATCGGCATAGCCTTTTACGCTGGTGTTAATGGGGCGGTGGCCGCGGAGGAGATGGGGGCGAGAATGAAGACACTGCCCATATCCATGCTCGTGGACTATTCACGGATGACCGATCTGGACAGACCTTGAATGAAGCCCATCATTTAAAGCTAAAAGACAAGATAAGGTTTTATAGGGCATTGATCCCTAGACTCAAAGTCACATTTCATTGATGAGGAAGAACGATGGATTTTAGAGTTGTAGTCTCAGATCCCAAGAGCGGAAAAGCCTATCAGGTAGAGCTTAAGGATCCGGGAGCAGGCAAGCTTCTGGGGAAGCATATCGGCGACAAGATAGAAGGAGATATATTGGGCATGCCAGGATACTCGATGCAGGTCACAGGCGGCAGCGATCGCGAGGGATTTCCCATGCGCGCAGACCTGCCGGGCACCAAGAGAAGGAAGATCCTCCTCTCCACTGGAACTGGCTATCATCCCGTTGCTGAAGGGAAAAAGAAGAGGAAGAGCATCCACGGAAGGGATATCTCTCCTGATGTCGGCCAGATAAATGTCAAGGTAGTGGAGTCGGGGGCCAAATCCCTGGAGGAGCTGCTCGGCAAGGCTCCCAAAGAAGAGAAGGCAGAATAGTCGATAATAAAGGACGGGATCGGCCGTCCTATTGCTTTTTATTATCGATTTGATCCCGATCAGAGCGATCCAGGCTCTGGGATCTGGCCGTCGCGGAGGCAGTCCGATCCTCCTTTGGGCGGTCTGATCGCTCTTATTAATAGATATTATGTTACTTCTCACCATATTATTCGGCTCTTCGCTGAATTATGTGGGTGAGGCCCAGCAGAGAATATGGCCTCTGTTCCTCTGTGTCTCTGTGGTTGGGTCATAACATAGCGGTTCACCACAGAGGCGAAAAGATACAGAGAATTACCGAATCAAGTTCACCCATAGCAAATAGCGAGGAGCCTATTATTCTTTATCGCTCCGATCGCCATCAGCCCAATGGCGCGATCGGAGAGGCGATGGTATCTGCGCGCGCATCACCGATTTCATCTGCTCAGGGCTCAGGGCGGCAAAAAGGGCATTGATGAGCCGGTCGCTCCTCATGGCTACATCCACCATCTTCCTGATCTGCACCGACCTGTCCAGCTCCCGGCCGAACTCCTGGCCAATGCGCGATAGATACTCCTGTAGAGGCGTCCCCGACTGCAGATGATCAATGGCAGACTGGCCGGCGATCCTCCCCGCCACCACGGCAAGGGGTATGCCTCCCCCGCTGGTGGCCAGCACGTGTCCGGCAGCATCCCCCGCCAGGATCATATTGCCCTTCTGGATCGAACCTACAGTTCCGCCCGCGGGAACCAGGCCGCGCATCACCGCCAGCACCTCGCCCGAGGCCAGCTTCTTCGAGGCCTGAGGATGATCCTGCACAAATCGCTGCAGAACGTCGGAAAGCCTCTGGCCGGATAGGTAAGATGCGCGCACCCCCACCCCCACATTGGCTCTATCCGGGCCCAGGGGAATTATCCAGGCATAGCCGCCGGGAGCGTATCTCGCTGAGAAGAACATCTCTGCCGCATCGCTATCGATATCCACATCCGTCATCTCGTACTCTTGGCATATGCCCACCTCCTGGGCGGGATTTCCCATATAGCGGGAGACGGTGGAGCTGGGGCCATCTGCACCTATTATCATCTGAGGCCGGAGCCTCCCAGCATAATGGCCGGAGAGCTCCAGGCCGCCTTCCACCAACGTCGCCCGGGTGGCGGGAAGGATCCTGGCACCGGCGCGAGCGGCTTGGGAGGCAAGATGCCGATCGAAGGCCCGCCGGTCTATAACCCTCCCCGCGACGGCAAACTCTTTGCTCTTGCCCGAAGGAGAATAGATCCGCTGCAACCGGGTACGATGCAATATGCAATGCTCGGGAATCTCCCTTAAGTTATCCGGGAGCCCGGCGCGAGGCAGCAGAGCCTCCAGCTCCCAGGCCTCCGGAAGAAATCCGCCGCACTGGACGGGGCTACCTATCTCGCTCTTCCTATCGATGAGCACTACATCCAGCTCTCGGGCCGCTACAAGGGCAGCGGTGCTCCCCGCAGGCCCCGCACCCACCACTGCCAGCTGTATATCTTCTCTCATGTCCTTGGTGATGCTTGCAAGCCAAGCTCCAGCAAGACCTCTCCTATCTCCAGATAGGCAATGACCAGCTCATCCCTCTGGCGGTCGCCTTCCTCCTGCCTCGGCTCTGAATTGAGCCAGATCTGCCGGGAGGTGCCATGCACCATCTTGATGCAGGCCTGCATATCAGCCTGGCTGAGGCGGTAGGCGACATGGCTCCCGGTGGGAGTGAACCAGACGGGATGCCTCTCTTGAAGCTTCTCTATAAAGGGCTTCCACATCAACAATTGATGCCCTGCCTCTTCATGGGCCAGGGAGTACTCAATGGTCAGTCTGAGATGAATGCGATCTCCTGCCAGCTTCTCTTCGATACCCGATGCTATTTTCAAATAGTCAGGGTTTGTCCTGTCCGCTCGGGGAAGATCGCCCTGGAAGACCCGCTCTGCGATATCGGTAAAGAATGGCGCGAGGCGGATATCCTCCGCCTGCCGGGTGGCCAATGACACCCCCACGAAGAAGAGGGCGCTCAAAGATAAGCCGACCAGGACGCCGTGCTCAACCAGATAGGGGGAGATGCTGTCTAATGGCGCCTTCAGCCAGAACTGCTCATAGGATACGAGAAGGATCTGGGTTCCCCCGCCCGCCACCAGGGCCGCCATAGCCCCCCACTTCGTAGCCCGTTTCCAGTAAAGCCCCCCGATAATAGGAAAGAAGTAAGATGTAGTGCCGATGACCGTGGCGATGATCACCGCATCCATGATGCTGTCCACATTCAGAGCGATGAGTGCGGATATGAAGACCATGATCACAATCAGAATCCTGTTCAGAATCAGCATCTCTTTCACCGTGGCTGTTGGCCAGAGGTGCCGCTGGATCAGGTCTCGGGAGAGGCATGATGCCCCCGAGGTGGCGAATGTATCGGTGCAGGACATAGATGCTGCAGCAAAGCCAATGGTCAGGAGGCCTAAGAGCCATTCAGGAACATTATCGCTTATGATCCTGAGATAGAGCATCTCTGCTTCCACCTCTCCCGAAGGCCGGGGGTAGATCACAGAGAGGCCAATGGCAGCAAGCAGACAGAAAATGTATACCAGGGACAGCAGAGCGGCGCCAAGCAGAAGCCCTCTTTTCGCGGAGCGATCATCGCGAGCTGCCCAGACCTTCTGCCAGGGATCCTGTTCTGCCACCCAGCCGGGCACCAGGGCCACTATGAAGACCATGGCACCCAATATGCCGCCCATGGAGAAGATATCCCACCAGTCGGCGCCCAGCATTGTGGATGCAGCGATGAGGGAGACCCCCTCATTCGCAGACAGGCCTAGAGCCATATAGGCAACATAGGCGGCAAGGCCGGCCAGCAGTATATACTGTATCATGTCCGTCCAGACCACCGCCCGAAAGCCGCCCACACCGACGTAAAGGGCCACAGAGACGGCCATGATGGCAATGGCGAAGATGGGCTCTATGCCGAAGAAGGTCCCCAACACCATTTTAAAGCCGATGAAATCAGTAACCGAGAAGAGTATCATCATAATGGTCACAGCGATGGCCACAGGCGCTCTGATCATGGGGTCGTACCTTATCTCCATGAGCTCGGGCTGGGTCAGAGCAGGTATATTCTTGATCCTTCCCGATATGGCGGCGATGATGGCCAGGCCAGCGATATTCGGGAATACCCAGATCCAGATCGAGCCAATGCCATAGAGGAGGAAAAGCCCTGTGGCCAAGAGCAGCGCGCTGGCCGTGGTCCATGCTGAAGCAGCAGCAAGTCCTATGCTGATTGGTCCCAGCTCTCGTCCCGCCAACCAGAAGTCGGTCTCCGACCTCTGCCTCCGGGAGAAATACAGGCCGATTCCAAGCAAGATCGCTATGTAAATTGCCAGGAATACCAGGAACAATGAATAGGCATCCATGATTTTCAAACACCATCTGGCGGCAAGTATCTGGAGGTATTTAACAGCAACTACTTAAGCGCAAAAGTGGCAGAGGCGAAGGAGGTTTTGGATATGAGAAGCGATGTCACCAAGGTAGGCAGAGAGAGAGCGCCTCATCGGGCTCTTCTCAAAGCTACCGGCCTGTGCGATGAGGAGATTCGTCGTCCCTTCATCGGCGTTGTAAACTCTAGTAACGATTTCATACCCGGCCACATTCATCTCGATCGACTGGGGGAAGCGGTTAAGGCAGGCATCCTCTCTGCCGGTGGAGTTCCATTTGAGTTCCAGACCATAGGGGTCTGCGATGGCATAGCCATGGGCCACAAAGGAATGAGATATTCTCTGCCCAGTCGCGAGCTGATCGAGGACACCATTGAGATCATGGCCGAGTCCCACCAGCTCGACGGCCTGGTGATGATCCCCACCTGCGATAAGATCGTGCCCGGACATATCATGGCCGCGGGGAGGCTGGACCTGCCCACCATCGTGGTCACGGGCGGTCCGATGATGCCCGGCTTTGCCTGCGACAAGGAGCTTGACCTGATCAATGTCTTCGAGGAATGGCAGAAAGGAGGCGAGACCCTGGATGCCCTGGAGGATATGGCATGTCCTGGCGCAGGCTCCTGTGCTGGCCTATTTACCGCCAATACCATGGCCTGCCTCACCGAGGCCATGGGCCTCTCCCTGCCCGGATGCGCTACCGCCCATGCGGTCGATGCGCGAAAGATCCGTCTGGCCAAGCTCTCTGGAATGAAGATCATGGAGCTGGTGGAAAAGGGCATAACCGCCCGCCAGATAGTCACCGCTGCCTCTCTGGATAACGCCATCCGGGTGGACATGGCCATTGGAGGTTCGACGAACACAGTTCTGCACCTGATGGCGATCGCAGCGGAGTTCGGCCTGGACCTGAATATTGAGCGCTTCGATCAGCTCAGCCGCGAGACGCCCCATCTGGTCAACCTCAGGCCGGGCGGGCCTCATCACATCCTCGACCTGGAGAGGGCAGGAGGGATTCCGGCGGTCATGAGCACCCTTCGCTCTCGACTGGCCCTGGATGCACTGACCGTCACCGGCCAGAGGGTGGGCGAGAACCTGGACGCATTCAAATTGATCAACCCCCTCACCAACTCCCGTGTCATAAGCACTATCAATAAACCTGTGCATGCCGAAGGGGGCATCGCCATACTCTTTGGCAGCCTGTCCCCGGAGGGATCCGTGGTCAAGCAGACCGCAGTATCCCCATCCATGCTCGTCCATTCCGGCCCGGCAGTAGTCTATGATAGCGAAGAGGCTTCTATGGCCGGCATAGTAGGAGGAGAGGTAAAGCCAGGAGATGTGGTGGTGATAAGATACGAAGGGCCCAAAGGAGGTCCGGGAATGCGAGAGGCTCTGGCGCCCACCTCTGCCATCGCTGGGGCAGGTATGAGCGAATCCGTCGCCCTGATAACCGATGGCCGGTTCAGCGGAGGCACCAGAGGCCCCTGCATCGGCCATGTCTCTCCTGAGGCAGCAGTAGGCGGCCCCATCGCTTTAGTCCGGCCTGGTGATATGATCAGCATAAATATCCCTGCCCGCAAGCTCGATCTGCTGGTGGACCCCGCGGAGCTGGAGCGGAGGAGAAGCGAATGGAAGATGCCAGATATGCCGGAGAACGCCATAAAGACCGGAGTTCTGGCGCGTTACAGGAAGTCGGTGACCTCGGCCAGCATGGGCAGCGTACTCAGATGACGGGAATCAGGTGCTTCGTAGCGGTGGATCTCCCAGAGGAGATGCGCGAAAAGATCGGACCACTGCAGAGCAAGATAGCCACGGAGGGCTTGCGGCTGGTCCGGCCGGATCTGGTCCATGTCACCATCAAGTTCCTGGGGGATGTGCCCGCGGAAAAAGTGGAGAGGGTCAAAAAGGCTCTGGCTGCGGTCAGGGCGGCCCCCTTCACCGCCCGCTTAGTGGGTTTGGGCGCATTTCCCGGAAGATCGGTGCGCGTGGTCTGGCTGGGCCTGGAAGGGGACTTCTCCCTGCTATCAGCTGAGGTGGAAGCGGCCACAAAATCCCTGGGATTTCCCCCGGAGGAGCGGGGCTTCACCCCCCATGTGACAATAGGAAGGGTGGGCAGGCCCAATGCCGGGACCAGCCGGGAGCTTCTGGCGAAGATCGGCCTGCAGTCTACAGTGGACCTGGGAAGCTTCACTGTAGAGGAATTCTATCTCAAAAAGAGCACACTGACCCCCGGAGGACCCATCTACGAAGACCTGGCAGAGTTCCCTCTCTGAGATTCGAGAACTGGTGCTGAGCCAGGTCCGGCCCAGCCCGAAAGAGAGAGAGAGGCTTCGTCTTATCTCCAGGGAGATCATAGCAAAAATCGAGCGTCTGGCAGAAGAGAGAGGCATGGTCCTCCAGGCCATGCTGGTGGGCTCGGCGGCCAGAGACACCTGGCTGGCCCAGGATCATGATCTGGACATTTTTTTGGGTGTGCCGGAGAATAACGACCTGGGCGAAGCCATGGAACTGGCCAGGCTGGTTGCCCCGGAGCACGAGGAGAGGTACGCCGAGCATCCATATGTCCATGCTCGGGTGGATGGCTTCGAGGTGGATCTGGTTCCCTGCTATCTGGTCGATGATGCCAGCCGGCTGAAGTCCGCGGTGGACAGAACCCCATTTCATACCAGATATATCAAGGGCAAGATCGCCGGCCTGGAGGATGATGTCCTCCTTTTGAAGCAGTTTCTCAAGGGAATAGGGGTCTACGGCTCAGAATTGAAGACGGGCGGCTTTTCCGGCTACCTGGTGGAGCTGCTGGTGATACTCTATCGCTCTTTTCCCGATGTTCTCCGGGCCGCCTCTCACTGGAAGCCCGATACCGTCCTGGACCTGGAGGGAGAGGGAAAGAAGCGGCATGATGAGCCTCTAACGGTGGTGGATCCCGTGGACCCCAACCGGAACGTGGCCGCGGCGCTGACCCTGGACAAGATGCTCCTTTTCAGTGCCGCATCCCGCTCGTTTCTCGACCGGCCCGGCCTGGAGTTCTTCTTCCCCCGCGAAGATGAGCCTCTCTCCGATGAGGAGGCTCAAGCCAGGATGGATGCGCGAGGGACAATGCCCCTCATTCTCCAGTTTCAGGCCCCGGACGTGGTGGAGGATGTTCTCTACCCCCAGATGCGCAAAGCGGAAGAATCCATCAGGGCGCTCTTGACTCGAAAAGGCTTTTTAATACTGCGCAGCGATGTCCTCGCCTATCGCGACAGGGCGGTGATGCTCTTTGAGATGGAGGGCTGGGAGCTCTCAAGAGCATGCCGCCGAACGGGCCCGCCCGTCTGGGAGGCGGAGCATGTGGCCCGCTTCCTGGCCGTCCATCCCAATCCCCTATCAGGACCTTACATCAAGGAGGGCAGAGTGGTGGTGGAAGAATCCCGCAAACACAATTGCGCCCGGGATCTCCTGGCAGCAGAGCTGGAGGGGCTCTCACTGGGAAAGCACCTCTCCGAGGCCATTTGCAGAGGACACAAGATATACGCCGGTCAGGAGATCCTAAAGATCAGGGATCGAGAGTTCAGGATATTCCTGGCCCAATACCTCGATGCCCGGGCCCCCATCTATTGACTGCGGACCAGCTCTTTTCCGAGATCAAAAGCACTTCCAGTAGGCCTTGTGGATGCTCTTTATCTCATCTATCCGCCGGGCGACCTTAGGGTCGAATCCGGAAATATCCGGCACCTCCCCCTGAAAAGCCCTGATCTCGGCCACAATGGCCTCCGCCTGGGCGGAGAGGTTGTAGCCTCCCTCCAGGACGGCTGCCACCCTTCCGTTTGAGCAGATATCCGCAACCTCCTTAACCACTCCGGCGATGGCGGCAAATCCGCTGGCCGTCAGGCCCATCCCCCCCAGAGGATCGTCCTTATGCGGATCCTGGCCTGCCGAGACCAGGACGATATCAGGAGAGAACTCCTGGGCCATGGGCACCAAGAGCTCCCGGTAGGCCATCAGATAGCCCTCGTCCCCGGTTCCCGAGGGCAGGGGCACATTCACCGCAGTCCCCTCTGCGCCGCCCTCCCCGACGTCGTTCATTCTGCCCGTGCCCGGATAGTGGGGGAATTGGTGGGTGGAGAAATACAGCACCGAACGATCAGAGTAGAATATGGCATTGGTCCCATTACCATGGTGAACATCCCAATCCACTATCAAAACCTTCTCGAGATCCCTGGACTGGGCATCCTTTGCCGCTATGGCCACATTATTGAAGACGCAAAAGCCCATGCCGCGATTGGGCATGGCATGGTGGCCGGGCGGCCTGACCAGGGCAAAAGCTCCCCTATGGCCTTCAATCACCGCATCCACGGCAGCAATGGCGCCACCCGCTGCCATGAGGGCGGCATCAAAAGAGTCTTTGGAGAGGATGGTATCGATATCGAGGTGGCCGCCTCCCCGCTCGCATATGGCCTTCACCTGATCTATATAATTCCGCCCGTGTATTGCCTCGACTTGCTCGATCGTCGCGGGTTTCGGCGTGATGCACTCAATATCCAGTCCTTCGGATTCGATTCTATCCAAGATTGCCGTCAGGCGTTCCTTTCTCTCAGGATGTCCATCGGTATCGTGCAATAGATAGATGGGATGATAGACCAGGGCGAACTTCCCTTCACTCATATTTGCATATAATACCGCATCTCGTAAAACGATTTTCCCTTTAAAAATCAAAATTTTTTAATATTTTGGAAGATAATGTATTCAGAAAGAATACGAAGAGTATGATCAGTGTTTCCTCATTCGCATCAACCCGATTGCCTATACGATATACATCGATGCATAAAGGCCCGTTGTAGATGGCAAAAATCCTCTTGTTCGATCCTATCGATCAACTCTCTCCGGGGGTTGCTGCTGCCTCTTTGAGCTGATATCCTCAATCTGCTCCATTTCTCATTTTCTATCTTCTCTCATCCATTGCGGCCTTTCTCGTTTATCCAGATCAAAGAATAAGCTTTTAAACAAGGCAGATAATGCAGGCTTTGAGCCTAGCAAAGCTCTTTGGTCAACCTCTTAGCTCTGTGTGGGAAAGACCAGCACCAAGCTGCTATCATTGACCAAAAAAGATATAATAGGGAAATACTCTATCACTACCCTATAGTCCCTTATGGGATTAGGAGGGTGACGTAGCTATACACATGTCAGAGATGCGCCCGAAAGCAATGGCAATGCAGGAGATACCGTGCGCCATGCCTTTAGCGGGCGGTTTGAGATGTTATTCAGGCAATAGTTTTAAGAATAATCAGACTGTATGCTGCTAAAAGTGATCATGAAGGGTAAATAGGAGGTTAAAAGATGAAGAAATTGGCTGCAATTACATTTACATCGATGGTGCTATTACTGGCAACAGCGATGGCAGTAGGAGCGGCTGACAGTGTCGAGATTCGCGGGAAGGTCGCCACAGGGACCGACACCTGGACCGCGGACGACTTTGCCGGCTTCTACTACGATCTTGATGACGACATCAAGACCGAGGAACTGACAGCAACCGTGACCGAGGGCAATAAGCTCATGGAGCCTGATGGCGTCGTATACACCACCAAGGTCATGGCAGACGACTTCGACTATGAGGCCTGGGGATCCTACAATGTCATCGGCTTTATGGCCGACAAGTACTTTGCAGGATACATAGACACCCCAGATTCGGTTGAAGATGTACTCTTCGAGGAGTCCGACGACGAGAATGTTCTCTCCGATGAGCAGCTTCTCAAGATCCTGATGGACAACGACGATGAGAGAACGGTCACCTCCGGCACACCTCTGGCTATGGAAGAGGGCTATGAGCTGTCCATTGCAGCCATCGATATCGATGGTAACAAGGTCTATCTCGAGCTCTCCAAGGACGGAGCTGTTGTGGACAGCAAGGTCATCTCCCCATCCAAAGATGGCGCCACAATGAAGGACAAGACCTACTACTACAAGAAGGATATCGGCGACTCCAAGGATGTAGTCATCGTCGCTGCTCACTTCAAGAATGCCTTCCGTGGTGCCGAGCAGAACCTGGCAACCATAGATGGACTGTGGCAGCTCTCTGACAACCCAAGGGATGTCTCTGAGAACACCGAGTACGACAAGATGACCATCCAGACGGTCACCGCCGACAGCATCATGATGAACAATGAGGACAACGATATCACCCTCAGCAAGAACAAGGATATCAGCCTCATGCCTGGTGTAGCCATCAGGACTGCTGATGCCGATGAGCTCAGATACTACCTCTACAAGGATATCACCGAGCCAGGGACCTATGAGATCAGGGGCAATGTGGCCACTGATACCTTCACCTGGACTGCCGACAACTTCGCTGGATTCTACTACGATATCGATGACGACATCAAGACCGAAGAACTGGTCGCAACCATATCCGAGGGCAATAAGCTCCTTGAGCCAAGTGGCGTAGTATACACCACCAAGGTCATGGCAGACGACTTCGACTATGAGCCATGGGGATCCTACAACGTCATTGGCTTCATGGCCGAGAAGTACTTTGCCGGATACATAGACACCCCAGATTCGGTTGAAGATGTCCTCTTCGAGGAATCCGACGACGAGAATATCCTCTCAGATGAGCAGCTTCTCCAGATCCTGGTGGACAACGATGATGAGAGAACAGTGACCTCCGGCACACCTCTGGCTCTGGAAGAGGGCTATGAGCTGTCCATTGCAGCCATCGATATCGATGGTAACAAGGTCTACCTCGAGCTCTCCAAGGATGGTGCAGTTGTGGACAGCAAGGTCATCTCCCCATCCAAAGATGGCGCCACAATGAAGGACAAGACCTACTACTACAAGAAGGATATCGGCGACTCCAAGGATGTAGTCATCGTCGCTGCTCACTTCAAGAACGCCTTCCGCGGCGCCGACCAGAACCTGGCAACCATAGATGGACTGTGGCAGCTCTCTGACACCGCCAAGGATGTCTCCGAGAACACCGAGTACGATAAGATGACCATCCAGACGGTCACCACCGACTCCATCACCATGGATATTGAGGATAACGATATCACCCTCAGCAAGAACAAGGATATCAGCCTCATGCCTGGCGTCTCCATCAAGACCGCCGATGCCGATGAGCTCAGATACTACATCTACAAGGAAGCAACCATCGAGGGAGAGGAAGAAGTAGCAGAGGAGGAGACCGCTGTAGTCACTCCTGTCAATGATACTGAGAAGGTTGTAGAAGAGGCTAAGGAAGCCGTCGAGGAAGCCAACAAGACGGTAGAGGAAGCTGAGGAAGTAGTTGAAGAGGCCAAAGAAGAGGTAGCTGAAGCTGAAGCCCATGCTGAGGAAGCTGCAGAGGCAACCGCTAACCAGACACCTGGATTTGGCAGCATCTTCGCCCTGACTGGCCTTCTGGCAGTCGCTTACCTCGTCCTGAGCAGGAGAGACTGAAAGATCAAATAGCTGGAGGAGCTGGGCTTCTCCAGAACTATCTCTTTTTTTTATTTTCATTTAATTCATATCATCACTATTGCGTTTGGTTTTTCTGTGGGGTAAGGCCCTAACCATCTGCCAATAATTTGAGCTCCCCAAAAAAGATGGCCTCGACGGGACGAATAAGTATTACATCTCGTATTCACATATATTGGGGCAGAATAGGTGGTGATTGTCCATGCAGAGCACTCAAGAAGCCCAATTCTGGAGAAGGCCGGATCAGGAGTCGGAGGACGTGAACTGCAGCCTCTGCTATCAGAACTGCCGCATCCGTCCCGGCAAGAGAGGAATATGCGCGGTGCGTGAGAATCAAGGTGGAATGCTAATGACGCTGGTCTATGGAAACCTCATTGCTGCCAATGAGGACCCCATTGAAAAGAAGCCATTCTTTCATTTCCTTCCCGGCAGCCTGGCCTACTCCATAGCCACTGTGGGCTGCAACTTCCGCTGTCTGCACTGCCAGAACGCAGATATCTCCCAGCTTCCTCATGAGACCGGCAAACTGCCGGGCAATTACGTTCCCCCTGAGGATGTGGTAGCGGGGGCAGTCTCCAGGGGTTGCCAGTCCGTTGCCTATACCTATACCGAGCCCACGATCTTCTTTGAGTACGCCTATGATGTGGCCAGATTGGCTCGAGCTTCCAAACTGCGCAATGTCTTTGTAAGCAACGGCTACATTGGCCAGGATGCGGCGGATAAGATCATTCCCCTCCTGGATGGCATCAACATCGACCTGAAAGGAGATGATGAGTTCTACCGCAAGGTGTGCAAGGCAAAGCTCGATCCGGTAAAGAGCAACATCGAGAAGTTCTGGCGGGCAGGGGTCTGGGTGGAGGTCACAACCCTGGTCATCCCAGGCTATAATGATTCAGTTGAGGTGCTGACCGATATGGCAGGGTTCCTGGCCGGGATCAGCCGGGATATGCCCTGGCATGTATCCGCCTTCTACCCCACCTACAAGCTGCTGGATGCACCGCCCACCGGAATAAAATCGATAAAAAGAGCCCTTAACATCGGACGGGAGGCGGGATTGAAGTACGTTTATGCCGGAAACATCATCGGAGAGAGCGAGAGCACCATATGTCCGGATTGCGGCTTCGTCCTAATCGAACGCCGCGGATACAGGGTCATGAAAAACTCGGTGACCGAAGGGCGCTGCCCCAACTGCAAAGCTGCGGTGGCAGGAGTCTGGTCCTGACAAAATCTTAATATCTGACCCGCTCCGACTCTGCTCCATATGCCATTTTGCACTGTAGAGGAGGCGATCTCCGATATCCGCGCCGGTCGCTTCATAATAATATTGGACGACGAGAACCGGGAGAACGAGGGGGACCTGATGATGGCAGCGGAGAATGTGACCCCGGAGGCCATCAATTTCATGGCCCGCTTTGGCCGGGGTCTGATATGCATGCCGATGACCGCCGAGCGCCTTCGCGAGCTGGACATTCCCCTGATGACCAGCCAGAACACCGAGTCCATGGGCACCGCGTTTACCGTTTCGGTGGATGCCAGAATCAATACCACCACCGGCATTTCCGCATTCGACCGGGCGACGACCGTTCATGCCCTGATCGATCCTGTGACCAGACGAAGCGATATTGTCACCCCCGGCCATCTGTTTCCCCTGCAGGCCAAAGAGGGAGGAGTGCTGCGGCGGACGGGGCATACGGAGGCCTGCGTCGACCTGGCCCGGCTGGCAGGGCTCCAGCCCGCTGGGGTGATTGTGGAGATCATGAACGATGACGGAACCATGGCCCGGCTCCCACAGCTCGAGCGCTTCGCCCAGGAGCACGGCCTGAAGATGCTGACCATCGAGAGCCTGATCCGCTACAGGATGCAATATGAGAAGCTCGTATGCAGGATCTCCGAGGTGAATATGCCCACGGAGTACGGCCACTTCACCGCCATTGGCTATGAGTCCGTCCTGGACGGACAATGCCATATCGCTCTGGTAGCAGGAGACCCCACCTGCCCTGATGCCCTGGTCCGGGTCCACTCGGAATGCCTCACTGGCGATGTCTTCTCCTCAAAAAGATGCGACTGCGGCGAGCAGCTCCGCCGGGCTCTGCAGCTCATAAGCAAGAACGGCAATGGCGTCCTTCTCTATATGCGCCAAGAGGGAAGGGGCATAGGTCTCGCCAATAAACTGAGAGCATATGCCCTCCAAGATGGCGGATCGGATACGGTAGAGGCGAATCACCGGCTGGGCTACCCGGCAGACCTCAGGGACTATGGAATCGGCGCTCAGATCCTGGTTGATCTGGGAATAAAGCAGATTCGCCTTCTGACCAACAACCCGCGCAAGGTGATAGGGCTTGAGGGCTACGGCCTGGAGATCGCAGAGCGAGTACCTTTAGAGGTTGAGCCCAATAATGTCAACCGCCGGTACCTGGAGACCAAGAGAGACAAGATGCACCACCTTCTTCTCCAGAATGAGGGGCAGTAAAAAAGAAAGGCTCTTCGCTGAATTATGTGGGTCAGGCACTGCAGTGGTTTTAGTCTCTGTTCCTCTGCGCCTCTGTGGTTGGGTCAGGATCGCGGTTCACCACAGAAGGCGCAAAAGACACAGAGAATTTGTGATTCAAGTCCATCCGTGCTAAATAGCGAGGAGCCTGGTTATACTCGTCGTAGATAGGTTTGATTGGATTACAGATAACGGATTTTAACCACAAAGAGCACAAAGATCACAAAGGCCTCGCAAAGGTTAATCCAGTTCTTGATAGCCCAATAATCATTTGGTGCGGTCTTTGTGTGCTTTGTGGTTTATGGCTCTTCGCTGAATTATGTGGGTCAGGCACGGCAGCGGTCATGGTCTCTGTTCCTCTGCGCCTCTGTGGTTGGGTCAAGATCGCGGTTCACCCCAGATGCAAAAGTATACAGACAATTTGCGATTCAAGTTCACCCATACCACATAGCGAGGAGACAAAAGAAAAATAGCTGATACGGGGTTATCTGTCCTCAATCGATGGCTATTCGCTTGCGATTGAGTACAGAGACCTTGGGCAGGGTAATCTGCAAGACGCCGTTGTTGAGTGTTGCCCTTCCCTCCTCCGTCCTGATGCTGTCCGGCAGGAGGACTCTTCGCTCGAACCGGGTGTAGGTCCTCTCCCGGCGGTGGTAGTCCTGCTCGTTTACCTCAGCCTCACTCTTTCTCTGGGCAGAGACCCGCAGCTCATCCTCCACCACCGAGATATCTATATCCTGCTTTTCCACTCCGGGCATATCCATGGTCACAACCAACGCCTCTTCAGTCTCATGAACATCGGCCAGGGGCCTTATCACCCCTTTCTTCAGGTTCGGGCCCTCTACCTCTTCCATAAGGTCTCCCATACGCTTTTGCATCCGCCCGAGCTCATCGATATACTTGGATCCGAGCGCATCCAGGCCCAGCTCATCCATCAATTTATTCATCCTGAACTGCAGCTTTCGCAATTCTTCTGCCGGAATCAATCCTGCGGTCATCCTCAACACCATAATATTATGGGCCTTTGGCGCTTAAATCTATTCCGACATATATTCATTCTGAATCCTGACCACCTCAGCTGAATCCCTGGCAGCGGCGTACTCACTGAGGGGCTCGCGGTTCAGATCCAGGAAGACATGCCCCCAATTGAACTTGGAGAGGATCAGCTCTGCCTGGCTTTTCTCTCCCAGTATTACCAATCCTGCAGCCAGGGCTTCGACGGTGGAGAGCTTGAAGGGCTTTCCCCAGTTAACCGGGTTGGCAGCCACTAGAAAAGGCAGAGCCCTCTCATGCAGCTTGAACCGGGCGAAGACCTCCTCAGCATGCGCCCAGCTGCAGTCAAGGGCTGCCAGCCCGCGGGCACCTTTATCCTCCGGGGATAGGGCCTTTTCCGAGAACGGGCTGAGGACAATGTACGGCCGGAGCTGGCTTATATGGTGGGTCAGCCGGACAAGATCGAAGCGGGCAAGCTTCTTTCCTGAACACTTCCGGGGGTCGCACTGATTGGCATGATAGATCACAAGTTCCATTCATGGAGGGTACTACCGATAATCCTATTAACATTGTGTTCCTTCCCCTAGCAGCCAATAGCAGGGAGCCATTTGATGAGCGAGCTGTCCAAAGAGTACAACTTCAAGCAGGTAGAAGAGAAATGGGAGCGGAGCTGGGATAGTTCCATTTACTATTTTGACTGGGAGTCGAAGAAGCCCCAATATATAATCGACACACCCCCGCCCTATCCCACGGGAAACTTCCATATCGGCAACGCTCTAAACTGGTGCTACATTGATTTCGCCGCCCGGTACAAGCGCATGCGGGGCTACAATGTGATGTTCCCCCAGGGCTGGGACTGCCACGGCCTGCCCACCGAGGTGAAGGTGGAGCAGCTAAACCATATCACCAAGAACCAGGTTCCCAGGGAGGAGTTCAGACGGCTCTGCGAAAAACTTACTGAGGAGGCAATAGATCGTTTCCATAAGTCCATGGGCCGGCTGGGCCTGTCCATAGATTGGTCCAATGAATATGCCACCATGAAGCCGGAGTATTATGTCAAGACCCAGACTTCATTTGTGCGCATGTACCAGAAAGGCCAGATCTACCGAGAGGACCACCCGGTAAACTGGTGTCCCCGCTGCGGAACGGCCATAGCCCTGGCCGAGGTGGAGTACGACTCCCGCACCTCGACACTGAATTATATGCACTTTTGTGCTGAGGACGGCGAGATAGAGATCGCCACCTCCCGGCCTGAGCTCCTGCCCGCATGTGTGGCGGTGGCGGTTCATCCTGAGGACCAGCGCTATCAGAAATACATCGGCAAGACGGTCAATGTGCCGCTATTCAACTATTCCGTCCCCGTTCTTGCTGATAGGGCGGTGGACTCGAGCTTCGGCTCGGGGTTCGTCATGATCTGCACCTTCGGGGATAAGCAGGATGTCAGATGGTGGATGGAGCATC
The DNA here is from genome assembly GCF_002496465.1 of Methanosaeta sp. UBA356. Classification (NCBI taxonomy): domain Archaea; kingdom Methanobacteriati; phylum Methanobacteriota; class Methanomicrobia; order Methanotrichales; family Methanotrichaceae; genus Methanothrix; species Methanosaeta sp. UBA356. The sequence goes on from NZ_DAKC01000079.1 coordinate 18,428, forward strand.
ATCTTCCCCTCCGCCAGGCCATAGACCGCGGCGGCAGGATGATGCCTATTGCTGGCCCTTACTCCGGCCTAACCGTAGAGGAGACGAAAGAGAAGATCACCCAGGATCTGACCGAGCAGGGGATAATCTTCAAGCAAGAGCCTCTGGAGCAGAACGTAGGGCTGTGCTGGCGGTGCAAGACCCCCATTGAGATCCTGTCCGAGCAGCAGTGGTTTGTCCGAATCGATGCCCCGGAGATAAAAAAGATGGCCGAGGAGATAGAATGGATCCCCCCTCACATGCGCGTCCGCCTGGAGAACTGGGCCGACTCCATGGAATGGGACTGGTGCATATCCAGGCAGAGGATCTTTGCCACCCCCATACCCGCCTGGTACTGCCGTCATTGTCATGAGGCACTGGTGGCAGAGGAGAGCTGGCTTCCCCTGGACCCCAACCTGACCCAGCCCCCAAAGAAATGCAAATGCGGCAGCTCGGAATTCATTCCGGAGCAGGATGTTCTGGACACCTGGATGGACAGCTCCATATCCGCCCTAGCCGTCGCCGGCTGGCCGGACAGGACCGATCTGCGTATGCCCACCCAGCTCCGGCCGCAGGGGCACGACATCATTCGCACCTGGGCCTTTTACACCATTCTCAGAACCGGAGCCCTGGAAGGGATCAGGCCCTGGGATGCCATTCTGATCAATGGCATGGCGTTGGGCGAGGACGGCCATAAGATGTCTAAATCCCTGAACAACTTCATCCGCCCGGAGGAGGTATTCGAGAGCAACGGAGCTGATGCCCTCCGCCAGTGGGCGGCTATCGGCGGCAGCCCGGGAAATGACATACCATTCCAGTGGAAGGAGATAACTGCCGCCAGCAGATTCCAGCAGAAGCTCTGGTCCATATTCCGGTTTTCTCTGCCCCTGATCGCCCCGGATGATGCCGCTAAAGGGCAAGTCGACCGCTGGCTCTCTGCAGAGCTGGATCAGCTGATCACTAAGACCACGGAGGCTATGGACAGATTCCAGTTCGATGAGGCCTTGAAGGCCATCCGGGCTTTCGCCTGGGATGTTCTGGCCGACAACTACATCGAGCTGGTCAAGGCCCGGCTGTACGGCCAGGACGGGCTGGAGAAAAGGGCAGCGCAGGACACCCTTTTCACCGCCCTGGAGACTCTTGCCCGACTCATGGCTCCATTCACCCCCTTCCTCTCCGAGGAGATCTACCACACCCTGACTGGCCAGAGCGTTCATGTGCAAAGCTGGCCCGTGGCCCGGGGGCAGCCGATGGATAGGGCTGGCCTGGCGATAAAAGAGGTAGCTTCAACTCTGCGCCGCTATAAGGCGGAGAAGGGAGTGGCCCTCAACTCCCCTCTTCCGGGAATCGTGGTATACTCCGACCTCGACCTGGAGACAGCAGACCTGGCCGGTGTGGCCAACTCCCCGGTGGAGAGCAGAACAGGAAAGCCCTCGCTGGAGATGAAGCCCATAGCGGTCAAACCGCAAATGAAGGTCATCGGCCCTCGATTCAGGGATAGGAGCCAGCGGATCATTATGGCCCTGATGGGCATGGATCCGGCTGATATCGCTCGCCAGAAGGAGGCAGGCTCGATTGCAGTCGATCTGGATGGCGAGATCCTCGAGCTTCCGCCCGAGGCGGCGGAGGTGGAGATCCAGACTCTCTCTGCTGGCGAGGCGGTGGATATACTGAAGACGAAAGAGGCCACGGTGCTGGTCCGAAGATGATCGAGGTGGAGGTCAAAGCCCGGGCCAGGGAGGACACAAAAAAGAGAATAGCCGCCCTGGGCGCCACCCCCATCGGGGTGGAGAATCATCTGGACCTTTATTTCAATTCGCCATTAAGGGACTTCAAGAAGAGCGACGAGGCCCTGCGCATTCGCATTAAGGAGGATGGGGCCCGGCTCACCTACAAGGGGCCCAAGCTCGACCAGCAGACCAAGTCCCGCCGGGAGCTGACGATAAGGATCGACGATCCCACCCAGATGAGGGATATCCTATCCCTTTTGGGTTTTGTTTTATCAGCAGAGGTTCGCAAAAAGAGGACGAAGTATTCCTATCAGGGAATGGTCATCGCTCTGGACGAGGTGGAGGGGCTTGGCACCTTTTTGGAGGTTGAGGCTCAGGCAGAAGCGAACTGGGAGAAGGAAAAGGATCGGGTCCTCTCCGTGTTGAAGCGGCTGGAATTGGAGCACACCATCCGCCGCTCATACATAGAGCTGCTAGAGGAGAAGAGGGCAGATCTAAAGATCGGATGATTATACAATGGAAATGATATCTTGTCCATAAGCTCGAAATTCCACGTGCTGGTCATGCTCTCGTTCCTGGTAGCGGTGCAGTTGATAGCCCTGGCCATAACTCCGGCCATATCCGCCACAGACAATCGGGTATTCGAGGATCCGGCATCGATCTCCAATCCCATAATCTATATGCTGCTCATCCTCATATTCACCGCCATTCTCCTTTTGGCCATAAA
>NZ_DAKC01000115.1:0-4462 GCF_002496465.1 Methanosaeta sp. UBA356
CGATTCTACGTACATCTGCCATCGTTTTCACCTTACCGCCCACCTCTCAGAATACTTGGAGAGGGAAGGCTTTCCTTCTTGGGGGGGTCAAAAACGAATTGGCGTTTCCTTAAATAGAGGGGTCAAAATTGAGTCGGCGAAAACACTCTTATGCCGCCCAGGTAGAATCAGGATACGGGGCCGCTGAGATTTTACAGAAAATTCGGCACACTTCTCCGTGTTGACCTAGATCCTTTAACCAATAGGCTCCTCATAGCTGAATCAATCAAAAGAGTAATTGAAGCCCAAAGTCCTTTTGACCAAATTGACTAGAAGAAGCCACTAGCTCTGAGGCCAAAGCCCTGGTAGTATAGTAGGGGCGGCAAGTAGTCCCGGCTGACGGCCAAAAAAGGGGCCTATCCGAGAATGAGGCCCCCTTGCAAAGGCCCGAAAAATGAAAACTGAAGATCTCGATTAGAGTTATTTTATATAGATTGGAGTCATTTTAAGTAAGCCTCTCTTTCTCTTCGTCCAATCTCTCATGAAGGTTTTTATATAATTTATCTACTGCTTCTGGATCAACCCAGTCACATCCCAAATCAAAATTCTTTCGCTTTAATGATACAGGATATTTGCTCATCCATATGACGCACTTTGAGAGTGCATCCAAAATATTCTCATAATCGGTAAATCCATAAATATTGTTACTATTTAATAACCAAATTGTATTATGTGTACCCATGCGCTCTTTAATTAATTCAGTGTTGTTCCTTAAATATTCTGGGTGTCTGATCATTATAATACCTTTAACTAGATTTTCGATAGACAAACCCATTAATAAATAATAAGTATATATTAAATGTACGTCACGTTCAAACCATTCCTCTTCGGGCACATCCATTCTTCCGCCCTCTTGAGAACTTAATTCTTTGATTGCGGGTTTATATCTCTCCAATATAACATCTGCTGCATATTTTAAGTATTTGGCATATCCTTCCCAACCCATAGGACCCATACCTTTGGCTCTTTCTATAAAATCATCGTCGATCATTTTTTCAAGTTCTTCAGGAGTCAGAGGCCATTCTGTCATGTTATCAATTAAGGGCTTTAGTAGAAGAATAAACCTGTTGAGGTGGCCCTACGATCTACATTGAGCTATAGCCATAAATAGAGGACATGGTTCTCCCCTTACCCTGGAAAAGTGTTTATCTGAAAAAGATTACAACAGGCTTGGAGACAAATCTAGGAGAAATCCAAGAAGCGATATCAAGAAAGAGAAATTAGTGCGGGGGACGGGATTCGAACCCGCGAACGCCTGCGCGACAGGGCCCTCAACCCTGCTCCTTTGACCTGGCTTGGAAACCCCCGCTCACAAATATGGGTAACAGATCGGCTCGCTTAGCCGATCCCAGCTCTAAGATAGCTCTGCCAGCTTTGAATCGAGGTCAAGAGCTCTCATCTTGATCTCATCCACTGCTCTTGCCACCAGATCCTTGGCGGCAACAGATCCGCTGCCCTCGATGGAAACCACAAAGGAATCATGGATGGGCTTAAGATCAATGGCTGCGGCCTCACAGGCACCAACGCAGAGCTTGCACAAGGAGCATTCCAGTATATTTGTAGCTTTCGCTCTGCCCTCCTCTATCACCAGGATATCACGAGGACAGGCCTCAACGCACTTTCCGCACCCATCGCATGCCTCGCTCACAGTGATGCTGGGCAGATTCTTGTAGCCGCACAGAGTTCCTGCCTGCCACTTGGAGTGCTCTTTGCCCACTCTCTTGGTGGCATAGCCCTCCATCACCAGCTTCTCTCCCTCACCCAAAATCACCAGTGGGATCTTATCGAAGGCCGGACGGACTCCGGGATCGGTGAACTGAATGTCCTCAGAGTAAACCATCCCAGGCCCCTCCTTGGAGAGCATGAAATCCACCCGGCATCCGGGACATCCCGTCCCGCCGCACTGGCAATCCTCAGGCTGGGAGAAGAGGTCCAGCTCGTCTGCCACCAGCGGGACTTCCCCTATCCTCAATCCTATCTGCTCGTCAAATAGAACCGAGGTATTGTCATAGAGGTTGATCTCATCTATGGCCAGTATCGGAACCTCGCTCATGCAGGCCCGGCGAATGCCATTGGCGAAAGCGGCGCTAACGCCGCTGAGGAGGTACCGGATGCGGTCCTCCCTCAGCTCAAGCAACTCGAAATTCAAGCTTTACACCCTTCGACCCCTCTTTCCTCCTCTGGGCTTGGTCCCATCGTGAGGTATGGGGGTCGCATCTTCTATCCTGCCGATCCGGAGGCCCGCCCGCGCCAGAGCCCTGATGGCCGCCTGTGCGCCCGGTCCTGGAGACCTCTGCTGATTCCCGCCAGGAGCACGTACCTTGACGTGAACTCCTACGATTCCCTTGTCCTTCACAGCGTCAGCGACCTGCATGGCCATCTGCATGGCTGTGTAGGGAGAACTCTCGTCCCTGGCTGCCTTGACCACCATTCCGCCCGAGATCTTGGCCAGAGTCTCTGCTCCGGTCTGGTCGGTGATGGTGATGATCGTGTTGTTAAAGGACGAGAATATATGGGCAATGCCCCACTTTCCTTCTGCCATTTATCCTTCCACCCTGGGTGTTCTGGATGCTCTCTCCGGATGACCCTCGCTGGCCATGGGAGAGCCCATGTAATAGTCAATGCTCATCTCCTCGCCCCTGGGCACGAGATAACCAGGAACATCCACTCTCCTCCCGGAGACCTGTATATGGCCGTGGACGATGAACTGTCTGGCCTGCTTCAGGGAGTTGGCCAGCCCTTGCCGGTAGACCTGGGTCTGCAGCCTTCTCTCCAGAACGTCGTTGACCTTCATGGATAAGATGGAATCCAGATCACCCTCCTCTTTGAGCATTCCCAGCTTCTTGAGGCGGTTGAGGATGGCCTGTGCCTGGGGAGGCTCCTCTCCCAAAGATACCGCTGCCAAGAGCTTTCTGCTGGCCTGCCTGTACTTCTTTAAAACGGCCTGAGCCTTCCACAGCTCTCTCTTGTTTCGCAGTCCATAAGCCTTGACTACCTCCACCTCTCCCGCGATCCTCTCCGCCTGCCAGGGAGTACGTGGCCTGGCATACATCTTTCGACTCTTGCCTGGATATCCCATCTCTTACCACCTTCTCCTTTCCTATTCCTTGGCAGCCGATCCCGCGGCTGGTGCTCCTTCCCTCTTTCTGCTGACGCCTACGATTGCGCCCGTGCGTCCGGTTGACCTGGTCTTCTGGCCCCTAACCCTCAGACCCCGTTCATGCCTGAGCCCTTTATAGCTCCTCATCTTCTTCATGAGATCGAGGTCTTCGCGGAGGGTCATATTCAGGTCCATGCCCATGATGTGAATATCTTTGCCGGTCTCGATATCGCCTCGCCGGTTGACCATCCAAACGGGCAGTATATTGATGGCGTCCTCTTCCACGACCTTCTTCAGCTTATCGATCTCTGCATCAGGAAGCAGTCCGAGGGTGGCATTGGGATCCACTCCCGCTCTCTCGGTGAAGATCTTGGCGCATCTGCGGCCCACGCCCTTGATGCCTGTCAGGGCCATGTGGACCTGTCTCTTTCCGGCCAGATCGGTATTCAAAATGCGAACTATATGCCTGAGCTCTTCATCAGAGCCCTTCTTAGGCTTCTCTTCTGCCTTCTTAGGCTTCTCTTTTCCTGCAGTTGGTTTTGCCAAGTTAGTCCTCCAGGGAACTTTATTCCTCTGGATCAGCCCCGGGTCACAGCCCGACGCCGCCCGCTCAACACGTTGTGGGGCGAATTAATCCAATGAGCCAAAGTGAAGTTATGCTTCTCGTATAAAAGACTTATGAGGATTTGGCCGTTTGGGATTCCAGCTCGATCTCGTTATCCTGGACCCACTCTCCGAGCGCCTCTTTCTCCCGAATGTCTTCGTAATCATACAAGGTCTGCAGAAGGCCTCTCTCATCCAGGAGCTCCTTGAACCGCCGGTAGGCTCCACGACGGCTAAAAATCCTCTGGACGAGATCCAGATCGTCTTGCAGATGCACCTCTGCAAATTCAATCACAAGCGTCTGTCCCAGGTCAAGGTCGTTTTTATGTGGGATCTCTATAAAATGATCGCAGTCAAACTCGTCCTCATCTTCCTCTTTTGGATCGTCCCATTCGGATCGATAGATTATCTCGCCATTATCCAGGCACAGAAACGCTCTATTCATCCCGTAATCGTCAGAGCTCACATAGAAGAAGGCGTGGTGAATCTCTTCAAATGTGGTCATGTTTATCTCTGATCCTTTGAATTTATATGCACCGTATCTTACCATTATACTACGATAAAAGCCTTGGGCTAATATTATGACGGTAGTGTCCCGATTGTGATGTAAAATAGTAGTAATAATCCTGGCGATGTATTGGATGCTGCTTTGGTAGTAGCAGCATTTTTGATCATTTGCAAGAATTATAATAGGCCCTGTATCCATACTTGAGTTGTCTC
>NZ_DAKC01000115.1:4734-5044 GCF_002496465.1 Methanosaeta sp. UBA356
GATCCGAATAGCGGACTGAAGCAGGTCATAACCGAGTTCCTGAACGCGGTAATGCTGTTTGAGGCATATCTGCAGAGCGGTGCGCTTCCCTACGAGCGCAGCCCTCAGAGAAAGGCACACAGAAACGGCACTAGATCGAGAACCCTCAAGACCCGCGTTGGCGAATTGACCCTTAATAAGCCTCAGTTCAGAGAATTTCCATTTGAATCAAGCGTATTTGAAAGATACTGTCGTGTAGAACAAGCTCTGCTAATGACGATTGCAGAATCATATATCCAGGGCGTTTCAACCCGAAAAATGGAGGAATTGG
>NZ_DAKC01000071.1:0-842 GCF_002496465.1 Methanosaeta sp. UBA356
GTCTCAGATAACCAAGATGGAGCGAACGCTGGACTTGTGCCGATGGACATACAACCAGACTCTAGCATACAGAAAGAACGCCTGGGAGAATGAAGGCAAATCAGTTTCCAAATATGAAACGAACGCTCTTCTTCCTGGTTGGAAAGAGGATAAACCCGAACTGAGAGACGTATATGCTCAGACCCTTCAGAATGTTCAGGAGCGGGTAGATCTAGCCTTTAAAGCCTTTTTCAGAAGGGTTAAGGCGGGAGAAGAACCCGGATATCCCAGATTCCGAGGGAAGGGTTGGTACGATTCATTTACTTATCCACAACCTGAGAAGGGCGGCAATCTTGTTAACGGCATGGTACGTCTTCCCAAGATAGGCGATATCAAGATCAAGCTCCATCGCCAGATAGAAGGCAAGATCAAACGGCTGACCGTCAGAAGGACAGCCACAGGCAAATGGTTTGCATGCTTCTCCGTCGAAACTGAAGATGTTCCTCTCCCTCCCTGGAAAGATGGGGCTGTAGTAGGTATTGATGTCGGCCTTGAGAGCTTCGCCACCTTTTCCAATGGTGAGACGATAGCTAATCCTCGATTCTTCCGAGAAGAAGAACACGAGTTAGCTAGAGCCCAAAGGAAACTCTCTAAGGCTCCTAAAGGAACTCCAGATCGCAAGAAAGCTCTTAAGGTTGTTGAGCGAGTCCATGAGCGGATAGCTAACAAGCGATATGAGTTTGCCCATCAGGTTAGTCATAACTTGGTAGATAGATTTGGTCTAATAGCTTTTGAAGATCTTAACATCAAAGGCATGGTTCATAATCATTGCCTGGCTAAAAGCATCTCAGACGTAGCTTGGA
>NZ_DAKC01000071.1:1032-11285 GCF_002496465.1 Methanosaeta sp. UBA356
TATTTAAGCCCGGCTGTACTAGTGACTTTAACCTCTTACAAGGCTGCAAGTGCCGGTTCGGTGGTGGTCCTGGTAGATCCAAGGAATACGTCTAAGATGTGTTCCAGGTGTGGTACTCTCATTGAAAAGTCGCTGTCCGATAGAGTCCATAACTGCACTCAGTGCGGGCTGTCGATGGACCGGGATTGGAACGCAGCGATAAATATTCTCAGATTGGGATTGCAATCTGTCGGCACAGGAAGCCGTGGAAGCCCTGCTCTTTAGGGCGGGGAGCAGTCACTTCTTTCACTGTATCCTTTTCCGAGGAATCATTCCATTATGAACCGCCGTGGCAACCAAAGCCCCGGAAAAGCCGACCTTTTCCAGAGCCTCCAGATCCATCTCATCCTTTACCCCACCCCCCAGGATCAGAGGATGGCGGCTTCGAGCCCTGGCTTTCTCTAAAAACTCCCCATCCAGACCGGCACAGGTCCCTATCCGATCTAGCTCCATGATTATCACTCCCTCCAGGTCGATATGATTCAGCTCCTCCAGAACCTCCAGAGGGCTACGATCCGCCATGGCCTTATCCCTTGACAGGACCCTGCGCTTCGACATATCCAGGCTGGCTATCGTCCTCCTTTGGCCTGAGACCTCCTCTATCAGGGAGATGGAGGCCGTCTCCGTCCCCAGAACCGGGATAACGGATGGAGGAAGGAGATCCAGATCGCTTGATCTAGAGGCGCCAGTGTCCGCCATTGTCTTTGCCCGCTTGGATATCTCCTGGATCAGCTCCATATTATTTCCCCGGCCCATGATCATATCCAGGTCTGCTACATATACCTGAACCGGCCGAAGCTCATCCATAATCAGCAGGGGGTCGGAGGATTCTATTACCTGGCTGAATTCAGCAACAGGCTTATAGCGGCTGCGCTCTCCCCGCAGGGCATGAACAACAGCACCATTAAGTATATCGAAGACGAAGATGCATTTCACATTTGCCCAATCGGGATTGAGAGAATATGAGATTATTGGTCAGCCCCATGAACATGGAAGAGGCGCATGCTGCACTGGCGGGCGGCGCTGATATTTTGGATGTGAAGAACCCCAAAGAGGGATCCCTAGGTGCGAACTTCCCCTGGGTCATACGCTCGGTAGCAGACCTGGCAAGAGGCAAGGTGCCGGTAAGTGCGACCATCGGCGACATGGAGTTCAAGCCGGGAACAGCGAGCCTGGCAGCTTTGGGCGCAGCGTCCTCAGGCGCGGATTACGTCAAAGCGGGCCTATTGGGAGTGAAAACATGTGATCAGGCAGAGGAGATGCTCAAAGCCATCGTACGAGCGGTAAAAGACCTCGATCCAAAGAAGAAGGTGGTGGCTTCAGGCTACTCTGACTACCTTCGTGTTGGAAGCATATCTCCCATGCTCCTGCCCGCAGCCGCCTCTGAGGCAGGGGCAGATGTGGTGATGGTGGACACCGCCATAAAGGATGGAAAGCCGACATTCGACTTCATGGGCGAGAAGGACTTGGCGGATTTCATTGAGCTTGGCCATAGCAATGATCTGGAGGTTGCCCTGGCTGGCAGCATCGGATTTCCTCATCTGGAAACGCTCTTGCGCCTGCAGCCGGACATCATCGGCGTGCGGGGCATCGTCTGCGGGGGAGACCGCAGGAGTGCGGTGAAAGAAGAACTGGTGGTGAAGGTCAAGAGCGCTCTTGAGAGATGAACTCATCCGGATCAATTTCGGGATGATGCACATATGTTATCCAGGGCATACAGCAGCCGGTCGATGAAATCCTGCTGCCCTTTGTGGATCTTTTTCCGGGCAGACTCGACATCAAACCATCCTGCCCTGTCGATCTCGGGAAACTCCCGCATTATCCCTGATCTCCTGGGCCACTCAAGCATGAAATTATTGCTCACAATCCTCCTCTCATCCAGGTCCTTTTCTACTGCCCAGGCAAAAACGATCTTTCCGCTGGGCTGCTTTATCCTTCCCAGCTCTATGAAAATCCCTTCAACCTCAAAGCCAGTCTCTTCTTTAAACTCCCTTCTTGCTGCATCCAGGGGGCTCTCGTTCTCCTCGAAAAGGCCTTTGGATATAGACCAGGCCCCCTCGTCCTTCCCTGCCCACAAGGGCCCACCGGGATGGACGAGCAAGACCTCAAGATGGCTATCTTGAAACCTGAAAGGCAGGATCCCGCCGCTCTTTTTGCTCATAATTTTTTTATCTCACTTGTATCTTGATCGATGGCTCTTGTCTCTGCCTCTCTCCCTTCTCAAGACGCTTGTCGTGGTGGACCATCTAATATCCGATTCCGGCAGCTCAAAGCGGGCGATCACCGGGGCATGATCGGACTCGGGATAGAAGATCTTGGGAGCAAAGACTATGGATTCATCATGCAAGAGCTCGTTGTGCACCTCAGAGCCCTTGAAGAAGGCGAGCATCGTCCTTGATACCAGAATATGGTCTAGCATCTTGCCCTTGCCGTTATGCAGAAGAGAATAGCGTGCGGGCTCGGGAATGTTTCTCTCTGTTGGCACCATGACCCTCATGGCCAGGTCCATGTTCCCCGTGTTCTCCACGTCACCCCGGATAGCCTCTATGGAGACTTCATCGAACTCCTCGTTGAAATCCCCGCAGACGGCAATGAGAGCACAGCGATTGTCATCGAATAGATTGTCTATCAGAATGCGAGTCTCAAGAGCCTGGCCAATACGTTTCATGCTGGATATGAAGACCCCTTCTGCCCAGCCGAATGCCGTCTTCCAGGTTCTCTCGCTTAGCTTATGACCTTGGATGTTGGTCGGCCGGCGGGATTTGAGGTGCAGGTTGATCACATCCAGAACCGCTCCATTGGGCAGCCTGACCTTTGCGTGGAGAATGGGCCTCTCCCAGGAGATCTCCCGTGCCTCCAGCTCCTCGGGCAGGGCAGTGACCTTCTTGTAGCTCGGCGAGGGGGCATACTCATGCTGATATTGATGCTGCTCCATGATATCGAAACGGCTGAGGATGACCAGATTGTGATGGCTAAGGTAATTTCCATCCCGGTCCACGGTTGAGGCCCTGTTGAAGCTCTCATAAGGAGTTCCTTCTAAGAGGCGGTCCAAAGCCTCCAGGCGAGGCCTTCCGTTGCGCTCGTGCTGGGCGCAGATCTCTTGCAGGCAGAGAATGTCAGCGTCCAATCGGATGAGCTGAGGCCGCAGGACTGGTATGCGTTCATCCAGGCTGGGGCTTCTATCTGGCCGGTCGTCCAGGCTCATGAGGTTGAATGTCGCTATGCTCACCTTGATTGTCATCCGATCTCTCCTAGCTACTCCTCTTGTTCATACTATCCTGTCGAGGAGAGGATTTATCCTTTATACTTGTATGGTTGAGGCAAGATCGCAAATCATGCAGAGGTTGCTATGAATCTGAAGCTGGCAATTTTATTGATCATGATAATAGTGATCTTTGAGGCGTTTAATCCTGGTGCTCTGGCCGTCCCCGATGAAGCAGTAGGGCGAATTGTGAGCGTGATCAGCGCAGACTCACTGGGAATAGAGATGGTGATCAATGATCCCAGGACTACAGGGGTGGACAGCGTGAGGCTGGCGGATATTGCCGCTCCATCCACAGTGACCCCGCAGGGAAAGGCGGCCAAGAAAGCGGCTGATCTATTGCTGAAGGATCAGATCGTTTATATCGATATCGATGAGAACAGCACTCTAGGCCGCAATGAATGGGGGCAGATGGTCTGCGTAATCTATCTCATAGATTCCCGCTACCGTCCGATATGGCCTCCAGTGAACAGAATGCTAGTGGACGATGGCCATGCCGATCTTGCGGAGGACGGCAATAATGAGTTTAACTCATCTGCCTGGTGGGAGGATCCCATTCCCCAGGGATCGAAGGGGAATATATCAAAATATAAGGAGATTATGACAAGTCCGAAGGCATCATCCGAAAGCCAGAACAGCGCGAGCAAAAGCAGCGTTCTGGACATGGAGAGCAACGCCGGCCGGATCAACATCGGTTATCGCGCATAAGCTGGGTACAGATGCAAGCCCGGCATAGATTAGTCAACTGCCGCGCCCTTAAGAACGCAGTGGTTGACTAATCCTGATCAGTTCACCTCAGTGGTCTCGAATAGATATGCTCCCAGGAACAGCATTGCCGCACAGCATACCCCCAGAACGGCAAAGTCAGTAAGGGGCGAGAAGGCGCTTATGCCTATCAGGCAGTATCTCAGTCCATCCACACCATAGGTGAGGGGATTGAAATAAGCCAGGATCTTGATAATCTCCGGGAACTGGTCTAAGGGATAGAGCGCTCCGGAGAGGAAGAAGAGCGGGAATATCAGGAAGTTCATGATCAGGCTGAATCCGGACATATCCTCCATCTTGGACGCAAAGGCCAGACCCAGGCCGATGAACGTCGTTGCTATGAGAATCATAAAGACCAGGGATAGAATCAGCCCCTGGATGCTGGGAATGCCCATGCCCAGCAGTATCCCCGAGAGCATTATGATCAAAGCCTGAAGAATGCCAGTGGTCAGGCCGCCAGCGGTGCGTCCCAACACTATCGCTATCCTGCTCACCGGCGAGACCATTATCTCCTTCAAGAAGCCAAACTCCCGGTCCCAGAGGACAGATAGGCCGGCAAATGTCGCCGAGAAGAGCAGGGTCATGCCTATGATTCCCGGGGTGAGAAAGCTCATGTAGTTCACTCCTTCGGGAATTCCAGGAATTCTGCCGATATTGTTAAAGCCAATCCCCAGAAATGCCAGGAAGAAGAATGGAGAAGCAACCGAGCCGAACAGCCGGCTCTTGAGCCGGAAGAAGCGCAGCATCTCCCGAAGCCAGATGCTATAGATGGCGTACAGATCGCCTTTGACCTTATCTGCGATCATCTGCCGCCTCTGGGGAGAGCGATATCTGCACCCCGATCTTTGCCGCCGTTCTCTTTTATCTTCTTGCCAGTGTATTTGATGAATACATCCTCCAGCGTTGGTTTGTGCAGACCGACAGAGGTTATGACCGCATTGTTCCTGCTCGCTTCCAGCACCACTTCTGCTATTCTGGACTGAGCATGATCAACATGAAGCTTGATGCTTCCATTATCCGAGCTGATGGACTTGATCCAGGAGAATGACTGCAAAGACCGGACGAGGGCGTCCCCGCCGCTATCAGTCATCAGGGTTATGGTATCCGAACCGATGGTATCCTTAAGGCTCTCCGGCCTGTCCAGGGCCACGATCCTGCCGCTGTCCATGATGGCGACCCGATCGCACAGATAGTCCGCCTCCTCCATATAATGAGTGGTGAGGATCATGGTCACATTCATCTCTTTGTTCATGCGGCCGATGTACTCCCAGATGTATCGCCTGGTTTGGGCATCAAGGCCGATGGTGGGCTCATCTAGAAACAGGACATGAGGGCGGTGCATCAGCCCCCGGGCGATCTCCAGCCGGCGTTTCATCCCACCGGAGTAGTCCTGCATCTTGGTGTCTGCCTTCTCCTTCAGGTCGACCAGCTCCAGGACATCGGCGATTCTGGCCTTTCTGAGGGCAGCGTTCATTCCGTACATCCTGCCGTGAAAGTCCAGGTTCTCCCTACCGGTGAGCATGCCATCCAATGCAGGATCCTGAAAGACGACCCCGATAGAGGATCGCACCTCGTTCCTCTCCCGGACGATGTCGTAGCCCCAGACCCTGGCCTCGCCTGAGGTGGGGGTGAGCATGGTGGTCAGCATCTTGATAATGGTGCTCTTTCCCGCACCGTTGGCGCCCAGAAGTCCGAAGAGCTCCCCCTTTCTGATCTGAAGGTCTATATTGTCTACAGCGATCGTCTCACCAAACCTCTTGGTGAGGCCTCTTACAGAGATTGCCGCATCATCTGCTGCTTTTGTGGGCATATCCCCGAGATTGATATCCTTTGCCAACTCCTTGCCCATCATCGCTCCTGTCTGTCATCCATCTATCATTATCATATCCAATCTGGTCAGCCAGCACTTGAAGATATAAAAGAGCAACGGATAGAGAAGATGTGATCTCTTGCATTGAACTCTTGCCTGCCACATGAATTCAAGCTGTATATGCCCCTTTCGGAATCAGATTTATAAATGTGAAGCGTCCTTCCATCCTTTAATAGGGGCATAACAAAAAAAGGGCATTAAGATCTGAGGCCATGTAATTAGATCAAAAGAGAAAACATAAATCAGCAAAATAAGGGTATTGACTGGGATCTCGTTGAATTAATGTATTGGAATATAAATCTAATAACAATAAATAAGTCTGATTAGGATAAAAGGCATATAGCATCAGGTACGGGAGGATATCCATGGACTATGTCAGGATCGGTGGAGTTTGTCTGCTTCTCATAGTTTTAGCTGCAGCTCTGCCAGCAGATGTATTGGCGCAAGCCTCTGAATCATCAAGCGGGGCAGCCCCAAGCATAAGCCATAGCCTGCTTTCAGGAAGCAGTGCACAGGAATCGTCGATTTCAGCAGAAACACTGTCTAAACGAAACATCGGGTTGAAGCCTCTGGGAAGCAAAAGCAGCACTCCGACCGGTGCTGCTGCATCAGATCAATCCGCAGCCCAGGCGTCATCTGCCTCGGCAGCGCCTGCAACTCAAGCGGCTACCGCTCCTGCAGCAGCAACTGTAACAACATCACAGGTGAGCTCTTCTGCGCCTGCCCAACCGGAATCAAGCTCGCAGAACGCTCCCCCAGCTGAACAGACCAGCAGTGCCTCTCAGCAGGAGTCTAGCGGGAGCGCCACCACTCCAGCATCTAATGACATCATCACTCCAGACCAGATCTCTCAGGATACTATCGCCGCAGATGCGAGCACCGATAGCGCTGCAACAACCCCAGCAGAAGCTACCAGCTCCGGCACCTCCTCCGGTGGATCCGCAAGCGAGGTTGTCACTCCTCCAGAGGACGTTGCAGCAGGAACGGTAGTTTCAGCCACTGATTCTGCGGCTGATGCCTCCACTGCGTCAGCCGAAAATGCAACCAATGAACAATCAACTGATGAGCTGACCGCAGAGAATGAATCGCAGAATGAGACCGAGACAGAATCCGAAGAGGCTGAGGAAGAAGAGATAGAAGAGGGAGATAATAGAATCTGGAGAGAAGGCAAGAGTCCATATAAATACACCTGGACGCCAAAGACTTTTTCTGGATTCTTCTACGATCTGGAGAATGAAGTGGGCACAGAAAGGCTCACAGTAGACCTGGAGCCCAATGAAAGGTCCCTTGAAACCGGCAAGATCTCTTATTCCACTAAGCCTGAAGCTACAGACTTCGAGTTCGATGACTGGGGAGAGTATGAGGTCATAGGCTTCATGGCTGAGAAGTACTTCGCGGGCTATAAGGCAAGCGACCTCATCAATGACGACAGAAGCCTGATAAACGACGGCCAGTTAAGGCGTGTGCTGGTCGACAGCGACGAGGAGAAGACTGTAACCACCGGATCGGTTCTCCCTCTGGAAGAGGGCTATGAGCTACGCATTAAACAGATAGATATCGATGGCAATAAGGTCTATATGGCTTTAGCTAAGGACGGGGATGAGATAGACAGCAAGGTCATAGACCCAAGCAATCTTGATAGCTCCACCTACAATTATGAGGTTGAAGTTGCCGGAGAGGATACATCACTGATCCTGGCCCATATCTCCAATGTCTTTGCCAGTACCGAGTCCGCCCTGGTGACCATCGACGGCCTCTTCCAGATCTCCGATACCTATGCCTCGGTGGAGGACGGCGACAAGTATGGCAAGATGGAGGTCAAGAGCGTATCTGATGAAGGAGTCGAGATGGAGAACGAAGACTCGCTCACCCTGAGAAGAGGAAGCACAGTGGAGATCTTCGGAGATGTCTCATTCCTGGTTGCCGATGCCGATGAACTCCGGTTTGCCCCCTTGGTCAAGAAGACGGGAAGCTATGATGTCAGAGGCACAGTGATCGATCCATCAGAGACGAGCGAGTTCACCTGGAATCCTTACAACTTCGAGGGATTCTATTATGACATAGACGATGACGTCGGCACTGAGAACATGACCATGAGGATCAGTGGCGGCAGCAAGATCGAAGAGGGCGACCTGGAATACTCCACAAAATCCCAGCCGGTGAAGTTCGAGTTCAGCGATTGGGGGAAGTACGATGTAATCGGCTTCATGGCGGACAAGTACTTTGCCGGCTACAACGACGAGACGGAGTTCACCGATGAGGCCAGCATTATAGGGGAAGGCCAGTTGAGGCGCGTCCTGACGGACAGCGACGACAGCCGCACCATTGCCAGCGGATCTGTCCTCTCTTTGGAGGAGGGCTATGAGCTGCGCATCAAGCAGGTGGACCTGAACGGAAATAAGGTCTATCTCGCTTTGGCCAAGGACGGAGATGAGGTGGACAGCAAGGTAGTCACTCCATCCAACGATCCGACTGACGGTTCGTCCAATTACCTATACAAGATAGATATGGGCGGGGAGAAGGATGTTCCACTCATCTCTGCTCATGTCGAGAGCGTGTTCAGAAGCACTGAATCAGACCTCGCCACCGTGGACGCCATATTCCAGATATCCGATAGCCCCGAGTCGGTTGAAGAAGGGGAGATGCATGGTAAGATGAAGGTGGATTCCCTGGATTATGACGGCATAACCCTGACCAATGATGGTACCATAAGCCTGTCCAGAGGTAAGGACGTCGATATCATGGATAACCTGAGGATTCAGGTCGCAGACAGCGATAAGAGGTTGCTGGCCCCAATTGCCACCAAGACGGGCGAGGGAACCGCATTGTCCTTGGCGGTCTCTGGTGCGGTTGTGGACAAAGCAGCCCAGATTGCCGTCCGCTCTGGAACTTCAGCCCTATCCGGTGTAGCGATCTCAATCGATGGCAACACCATTGGAACCACCGATTCAACCGGATCGATCAGCTACATCCCAAAGAGCACAGGCACTGTGAAGGTTGTTGCCAGGAAGACCGGCTACAATGATGCTACCGCCGATATGGTGGTAAGAACTGTGGAGGAGGCCTCACAGCTTACCGCTGCTCAGAGGGCAAATGTCACACTGGCCAATCAGCTTATTCTCAATGCCCCGGCGGAGGTGTCAGCTGGAGAGAACTTCTTGATAACCGTCACCGAGGGGATAAACCAGACACCTGTGGCAGGAGCACAGATCCTCTTGGATGACAATGAGATAGGAAACACCAGCTCTCAGGGTACCTTCACTTATGCCGTCAATTTGACCGGAGAGCATTCCCTGAAGGTGGAGAAGGAGGGATACAGTTCCGCCAGCAGGAAGATAATGGTGACCTCGGCATTGGAGGTTATGGACTTGACTCTGCCCGAGACGGCTAATGCCAAGCAGTCCATGAAGATCTCGGCTGTTGTGCACAACAAGGGCAGCGAGGTGGATACCATCACCCTTAATCTGATGGTAAACGATACTCTCGCCGAGAGCAGGAATGTGACTGTAAAGGCGGGCGAGAACAGCACGGTGCAGTTCAGCTACAATCCAGATGAGACGGGATTGCATAGGTTCAGCCTGAATGGAAAAGCCGGAACAGTGAATGTGGAGGAGGCGCAAACCAGCAACTGGCTGATAGGCCTCATCCTCGTTTTTCTCATTGCCATCGGGGCAGGAATCTATCTGTATCAGACCGGCGAGCTGGATAAGCTGCAGCGACAGGTCAAGAAGATGATGCAAGGGCGATAATAATCGCTCTTTACATCTTTTTTTAATGGCCGAACACCGACAATATAGCTTACACTCCGGTGTGATATTCTTCCCCACAATTTTTTGGGCTCGTCCCTTAATGACGTCATCCAGCATCCATGATGCCCAGCGCGCAGATGATCAAGGAAAGGAAGCCTGGAGGCATTCATGAGAATGTGCAGTATGGACCTATATCGAAAACTATATATCTCGGCAATCGACTATATACATGATGGCGAAAGTCGTTACATCCCCTCTTACACTCCATTTTTATAACGGCTTTCCCCTCCCTCCTTCCTCTCCCTTCTTTGCTTGCATCTGGAAGTTCTTATGCAGCCATTTTTTCAAGAGCGTTTTATCAAGCGAAAACATTTTTTTTGATATCGTCTTTTCCTTTAGTATTGTTTCGTCTTAGCAGGCTTTTGAGCCAATACAGTATCTATCAAGCTTTACAGAAAGCTGGAACCCGTACATTGGATTGATATACCCAAAGATATCTAAGCAGAAAAGATCTGAAGTGTTGGATCAGCCAAGGGCAATCGCTTCAAAATCAAACTGCGCGCGGCCA
>NZ_DAKC01000022.1:0-10099 GCF_002496465.1 Methanosaeta sp. UBA356
TTCTTTGTTATGAGGTTTCGCCTCTCCAGGGATACCAGAACCATGGTGAGGGAGGATCTGGGCAGGCCGGTCTCATATCTTATCTCCGCCTGGGTCGTTCTGCCGCCGTGCTTTATCAGGGCCTCTATGATCGAGCGCTCTCTGTGAGTCAGAGCGTCCATAACGGCCTTCATCTCGCTGCTGACTGCGATATCTTTCTTTTGGCCCTCTGCTGCCGGGAGCATCCCAATGGGCCCTGCATCATCCTCATCCTCCGCATCGTCCTCAGCTGCAACGGTCGGCGGATCAGCTTCGAAAGACGCGTAATCCTGCGATGCTGCCATCTGCGCAGCCTGCAAAGGCTCTGCCGACGTATCTGGGGCACTGACTTCAGGCTGGCGGTCTACAACCGACAGATCTGGTCGATCTGCCTGGCCGAGCGGCAGTCTTTCTCTTCGCCTGCCTACGACGAAAGCGAATGCTGATCCAATAGTCAGGATAAATATAAAGGCGGCAACCATGAGAAGGTTTTGTGAGCCGCTGCCATGGCCTTCCTCTCTCGCAGATGCGTCTTGCAGAGGCTCATTGCCCAAAGGCTGCTGGTACTCGATGGTGATTGCAGGGTCCTTAACACCGTGTGCCTGGGCATCCACCAGCAGGGATTCATTGGAGGCGGTGATCATGTAGTTCAGCCCGCTAGAACTGTTGATTCTTCCCAGCCTCAAGTCGCCTGGCAAGTGGAAGACGATATGGCACTGGCTGCAGAGTCCCCAGGTGGTGAAGGCCAGGCTCCAGTTCTCCCCATTCTTCCGGGTCAGGCCGTCTGTCCAGGCGTATAGCTGGCGAGTATCATTATCGTAGCTGTATCTGGGGACATATTGATTGGGATAAAGGGCATTGTACTGAGCGGTCCTCAGAAATGTCAGGCCTTTTGGGTCCTCCATGTAGCCCGCCACTAGGGTTTTGCCTGTATTGTATAAGTAGATGTCTAGGTCGAGCTTTTGTTCATCCGTACCATCGAACTCCTGTCCAGATGTCAGAGCGATGGAGACTAGCAGAAGAAGAGCAACTATGAGCTTTCTTGGTTCCTTAAGAATACCCTGCCCATACTTCAAAGCCACGATTATCAGATCCTTCTTCATTATATAAAAAAGGAAGCTGTCAACCTTTATACCCCAGCTCCCTCGCTTTTGCGGTGGCGGCCTCTGATTCTGCATTGCGTCCCATTTCTTTAAGAGCTTGGCCCTTAGTAAACCACGACGTGATATGGTTTGGATCCAACTCAGTAGCCTTATCTAAGGCACTGATAGATTCTTCAAGCCTTCCATACTGCATGAGAATGCCACCTTTAGTGCTCAATGCGTCTACCTTCCTGGGATGGTCTAGCTCAATCACCTTCTCGTAAGCAATGAGTGCCTCCTCGAACCTCTGGAGATTCGCTAAATTTTCGGCCTTATACCACCAGGCAGTGCCGTTCTTGGGATCTTTCTGGATCTCTTGATCGTATATTTCTATGGCCTTCTCGAAGGATTGGGTGGCCTCTTGTTCAATGCTCAAGTAGTTTAGTGCTACACCTCTTGCCTGCCAGGCCAATGCATCCTGCGGATTATTCTCCAATTTCTTCTCTACGATACCAAGCGCCTCTGTAGCTGTTCCTATTGTTATTATATCAAGAACTACTGTTTTTCTTAGCAAAATAGACTCATTTTGCGAATCCATTTGAAGAGCTTTGTCGTATGCGTTCAGCGCCTCAGTTAAGGACTCAGACGCCATTGAATTCATCAGATCATCTCCCTTCTTCACCCACTCATCTGCAGTCTCCTGTGCCGCAGCTACCAAGCACATCGCAGAGAGCACTATTAGGACCATGGCCACCCCGATCCAGGCTCTCATCTTAGATTTTCCATTCATTCCCAAACTCTCCTTCAAGTTGCTCACTTCGTCTAAAGAGGTGATAGCAAATAAGGGGCCTGCCCCTTATTGGCATAGAGTTGGCCCCTTATCCACTATTCCACTGAAACCTCCACGTCTGGAAGCTCGTCTTCGAGCCGCCCGACGACCTCTACCCGGCATGAACGATAGATAAAAGGTAATGTGAATGAACGGAAAACGAAGACCTTATTTTGAAGGCCTGTTTTTGTTCAGAATGTTCAAGAATGTTTTTCTCCCGAAAAGAACCTTTCTGATAGCTCTACAATGTTCGTTCTGCCCCATTCTTTCCTGGTTACGAGATTGCGCTTCTCCAATGATATCAGAACCATGGTAAGCGTTGATTTAGGGACGCCGGTCTCATATCTCATATCCATCTGCGTCATTCTGCCGCCATGCTTTATCAGGATCTCCATGATCGAGCGCTCCCGCGGGGTCAGGGTCTCCAAAACCGCATTCAGCTCACTGCCAACCTCGATTTCTCCCAGAGACCTGGCAGCATATATTGGCTTTGAGGCATCCTGGGACTCGATGCCGAGCAGATGATCGCCTTCAAGCATATCCTTCTTGACAGGTTGCATCTCATTTCTTCGCCATCTCATCATAAAGGTGAAGACAGATCCGATAAACAAAACAAGAGATAAAATGGCGCCCCCGACCAGCCAAAAATTATTAGAGCTGCTGCCGTTGATATCCTCAAGAGATGCCTCTTCTGCTAAAGACTGCTGGTACTCTATGGTTATGGAAGGATTCCTGATATCATATCCCTGAGAAATAACTGTTAACGAATCATTTGAGGCTGAGACCACGTATTTCAGCCCCTCAGAGCTATTGATTCTTCCCAGCCCTAAATCGGCTGGAAGGTCGAATATGACGCGATACTCGGCATAAAAGCCCGGACATTGAAACATCAATCTCCAGGTATCTCCTTGCTTGAAAGTCAGTGCGTCAGTCCAGGCATACAGCTGATGAGTCTCGTTTTCATACCTGTATCTGGATGCATACCGAGTCGCAGCCGGGTCGGTATACTGGGTCGGCCTCAGAAAGATCAGGCCCCTGGGGTCATCAACATAGCCCACGACCAGGGCCTGACCGGTGTCGAGCAGGTGGACATTGAGGCTGAGGTTCTTCCCGGCTGCCCCAGAATCAGGATACTGTCCGGATGCCTGAATTGCGGCGACAAGGGATAGAAGAATAGCCGATCCCATCAGGATCTTCTTCAATAGTACCATAGATACCATCCTATCCCTCCGGTTCTTGAGATGCTAAACACGGTCATCTGTATTCCTGCGGATCTATGCTTTATACCCTAGCTCCTTTGCCTTGGCAAAAGCTGCAGCCGCTTCAACCTGGCGTCCTGAGGCCTTCAGTGCATCGCCCTTGCCCTGCCAGGAGGAGGCTTTCAGCAGACCTAGCTCTGGACTCAGCTCAACAGCCTTGTCGTAGGCGCTTACGGCCTCTTCGTATCTGCCCGTATAATTTAGGGCTTCACCTTTGTTCTTCCAGGCAATCGGATTTGTCGGATCTATCTTTAGGGCGGCATTAATAGTCGTTAGGGCTTCCTCGTACTCGCCCATCTTTATAAGAACGCTACTCTTGTCCGCCATAAATGTGGCTGTGAGCAAGACAAGGTCTGCAGGCACGGACGAAATAGCCTCGTCGTAGGCCATAAGAGATTCATTGTGCCTGCCCAGTTCGGAGAGGATACCAGCCTTCAATAATCGAGCTTCCTGGCCGGTGAAATCTGGGTCTAGCTCAATAACTCTATCGCAAGCCTTTATGGCCTCTTCATACCTTTCTCTGGCCTCATCCTTCCTATCCATATCGTTAAGCATATTGCTCATGCCAACGAATGCAAGTGCCTTGCCCTCCCAGGCCAAAGCTAAGAATTGCCTGGAATCTTCAGCAGAAATAAGCTCAATGGCCCTATCGAAAGCCTCCAGCGACTCATTGTATCTGCTAAAATTCTTGCCATTGAACCTGGCGAGGGACAAGAGAGTATAGCCTATATCATTCCAGGCCTTTCCATAGCCGGGATCCAGCTCAATGGCCTTGTTCAAGGCGGTAAAGGCTTCTTCATAGGTCTTGGCGCTCTCCTGTTCAGGTAGTTCCCCTGCCTTAAGGTTCAGAGCTGCGCCCTTCAGGTACCAAGCCTCCGCATACTTGGGATTCAGTTCAGTAGCTCTGCTATAGGCGTTGATAGCCTCATCGTTCTTGAAAATCCTTATGAAAAGCTCCCCTTCCACAAGCCAGCCCCTGGCATCATGGGGATTATCTTGGGTAGTTTTTTCTGCCATCTCCAAGGCGTTTTCAAAAATCTTCAGCGATTCATTATAATCTCCCATTCTTACGAGCACATCACCTTTGCCCATCCATATGCTGGCGTTCTCGGGATCGATCTCAATTGCCTTATCGAATGCAACGAGCGCATCCCTATAGTTATCGTTTCCCATTAGCTTCAAACCCTCTTGATACCAGCTATCTGCAGTATTCTCCTGCGCTACAGCTGCTAGACATAGCACAAAGAGAACGGCCAGGATGAGGGGGATTCTCATCCAGGCCCTCATCTTTTTTGCATTCGCTCTCAGATCATTCACTCTTTTTTCATTCATTCCCAAACTCTCCTTTCTGCTCTATTCCTCGACTTCTTTCATTTATGCGGACATCTCTCGTTCGAAATGCCTGCCAACCTCTTCTGGGCGTGAACTGTAGATAAATGATTGATTGAATGAACGATGAACATGGGAGAAAATCTTGAGAGATGGAGCGTTCAGATGTTCATGAAGGTTCCTTTTTGATGAAAGACATCTCCTGAGCCATTAGCAAAGCTAAAAAATCCATGTTATTGGGTACTACGACGTTTAAGGAGCTATGACTGGGACAAGAATACTGGCGGCATTGAGTGTGCGCCATTGCCATAGATCAAATCTCTGCCCATCATCGATGCAAAAAGTAAAAGATGGGCTTATATGCCGCCCAGCTCCTTGGACCTGGCGAAGAGTTCCTCTGCTTCGACCTCACGGCCCAAATCCTGCAGTGCCTTTCCCTTATAGTAGTAGGACCTATAGTACATGGGAGCCAGCTCTATGACCTTGTCGAAGCACTGTATCGACTCATTGAGTCGTTCCAGATGGTAAAAGGCCGTGCCTTTGCCCTGCCAGGCCATTATACTCTTGGGATTTTGCTCGATGGCCTCGTCGCAGAGCTCAACTGCTCTTGTGAAAGAAGCGTTAGCCCCTTCAGTGCGATTGAGTCTGTTGAGAGCGCCGCCTCTGTCCAGCCAGTATGATGCTTGAGTGGGATCGAGCTCAATGGCCTTATCATAAGCCGGGATTGCCTCTTCGTGCCTGCTCAGTTCGGCCAGAACGCCTGCTTTCCAGTACCAGGCATCGGATGAGTTTGGATTTATCTCAAGAGATTTATTATAGGATTCCAGGGCTTCTTCAAAATATCCAAAGCCAGTCAGGGTTTTGCCTTTCTGATACCAGGCGTCGGCAAATTGCGGATTGATCTCTGTGGATTTATTGAAAGCATTAAGGGCTTCCTCATAATTGCCGAGGAAATCGATCTGAAGCTCTCCCTTCTTAAACCAGGCCGATGCCGATTGAGGATCGATCTCTATGGCATTATCATAGGCCTCGCGGGCTTCCTGAAGAAATATCTCTCGGGCAGTCTGATTTTGCATTTCATTTATTGCCATTTCACGCGACTCGTTGCCCTTGTTCAGCCAATAACCGGCTGTGTCTTCCTTCGCCATATCTTCCTGAGAACTAGATGAAGCACATAGTACTGCTAGGGCTACAAAGGCCAGAGCTAAATTAGCTTTCATCATCTTATCCCCCTCACATGAAAAATTAATTGCGCCTCTATTTATATCCCTGTCCATGATGATATTGTGGATCTCTCAACCAGAGTCTTACAGCCACCAATCCCATATCAATGGCTTCTTTCTGCACATGAGGACGGTGTTTCTTTGATACCTGATGACGAAAGTCTCCCTAACACCGCTATCCTGCTGTGCGCTCCAGTTTGCCTCAGGGTCCAGGTACAGGGTTGGCTTGGGCATGAGGTCCTCGTCCAGGGGGGTGAAATTCGCAAATATAACTTCTGTGCCGATGACCTCTCCGGCGGCCGTAGTCATTTGGGTGGCAGCGAACTTCCCTTGCCAGAAGCTTCCCCCGCCTGAGGCGGTGAAGCTGCCCTGCAGCCCATCATCGCCTTGGCTGCCCGACAGCCGAAGGAACAGAGCAGGATTACTGCGGAAGGTGATGGCCGCCTGAACATCGCTACCCTGTCGGGATCCTATCAGGAAGCCGTCGCCGCGGCTGCCAAGGGTTGCCCTGCCCTGCAGAGTCGAGTCCTTCTCGCTTAGGGAGACCACGCTGCCTTCAGCGAACTCTCCGTCAGGGCCGCCGCTCTGAACAACATAGCTGATCTTCCATCGACCGGAAAGATCTTCGGAGGCCGCAGCAGTTGCGACAAAGAGGAATGCCAGCAAGGCTGCAAATAAACAGCCACCGCTATTCGCCAATCTCATGCGTGAAAAAAGATTGACGGAGGTCACTCCTCATACCCCAGCTTATCCGCCACCAAAAACGACATGCCGGCGTTACCAACCTGCCCCATGGCCTTCTGCGCCTCTCCCCTGCCGTGCCAGGCATTGCTATAATGGGGCCCTAAATCTATGGCTTTATTGTAGGCCTCAAGAGCCTCCTCGTTTTTGCCCTGCAAGCGCAGCGAATCGCCCTTGCCTATCCATGCGCTAACAGCTGTTGTATCAAACTCGAGGCTCAGGGAGTTCTTGAGAACCTGGTCATAAGCTTCGATAGCCTCATCATATCTGCCCAGTTCGAATAGAACCAAGCCCTTCTGTTGCAGCAGACGGATATTTCCTGTATTCCCTGAAATGGCCGTTTCGTAAAACTCCAGGGACTTCTGGAATGCCGCTTGGGCCTCATCTGTTCTGCCGGTCTTATTAAGCGCCCATCCTTTGGAGAGCCAGTCGAGCGCCAGATCTTCGCTATTGTTCTCTGCAATCAGCTCGATGGCTTTATCATAAGCCTCCTGGGATTCGTTCTCCACAAGGAGATTGGCCTTCCACAGCCAATTGTCAGCATTTTCGGGGTTCAGCCTTAGTCCTTCATCAAATGCTTCTACCGCCTCATCTTTCCTGTCCAGTTCCGATAGGATGGTGGCTTTGAAGTGCCACTTTGAGCTGCTCTTGGGGTCCAGCTCCAGGGAATGGTTGATGGCGGTCAGGGCCTCTTCCAGCAGATCTGTTCTCGGGCCATCATCGCTCAGGCCTCGGATTGCCAGTACTTCGGCTTTGGACATCCAGTAACCTGACAGCTCCTGAGTATTGCCGGAGGGTATCAGCTCGATAGTTCTGTCGTAGGCCTCCACCGATTCGTTGAGATCACCTATTCTGCCTATGACTTCCGCTTTCCTTCCCCATGTGTGGTAATCCTGAGGATCGATCTCTATGGCCCTGTTGTAGGCATCCTGCGCCTCCTCCCATTTCCCCAGGTTCATCAGGGAATTGCCCTTGCCGACCCAGGCATCGGCATCTTTTGAGTCGGTCTCAATGCGCCTGTTGAATGCCTCCAGAGTTTTTTCATAAGCTGCAAGGGACTCATTTTGTCTCTTCATGCTTCCCAAGACAGTAGCCTTCCACTGCCAGGCCTTTGCATCATTAGGGTCCTTCAACAGGTTTTCATCCAAAAGGGAGAGCGCTCTCTCGTAGGTCTCAGAGGACTCGTTCACTCTGCCTAAAACACTCAGCTCTAACGCCTTGTGAATCAGTATGGTTGTGTTATCGGGATCTATCTTCAGGGCCTCATCATAGGCGGAAACAGCCCCCTCGATTGAGCCGTTGTTCATATATTCATCTGCTCTGTCAATCCAGTATTCTGCAGTGTTTTCCTGCGCCTCTGCAGTGATGCATATAATTGCCAGTGCCAGCAGAGTGAGAGCGAGCTTTGCTCCCAATTTTTTAGATATTCTTTTATTTCCGTTCATTTCTCTCACCACATCCCCTTTTCACAAAAAAAATTAGTGGGGCTCACTTTTCATACCCCAGTTTATCCGCCGTCAAAAGCGACATGCCGGCATTGCCAACCTGTCCCAATGCCCTCTCGGCCTCACCTTTTCCGTGCCATGCGGCGCTAGAACTGGGAGCCAGCTCTATTGCCTCATTGTAAGCCTCCAGAGCCTCCTGGTTTCTGTTCAATGCCCGAAGAGCATCACCCTTGCCCTCCAATGCAGAAACGTCGATAACGTAGGGCTCTATTCTGGGAGAGGCCTCGAGTACTTGATCATAAACCTCTAAGGACTCCTCGTATCTGCCCAGGTTATAGAGCGTCAGGCCTTTCATCCTCTTCAGGCTGAGGTCGCCGGGGTCCTCCAAGATGGCTTTAACGTGAAGCTCCAGCGACATCCGGAAGGCCTCTTTTGCCTCTTTTCGCCTGCCGATCCTGTTCAGTGCCGTTCCTTTGACCAGCCAAATCCCAGCCAGCTCTTTGGTGTTGCTTTCTGCAATCAGCTCAAGGGTTTTGTCGTAGGCTTTGATGGATTCGTTATGGCACTTCATCTCCACGAGCAGGCCAGCCTTCCGCAGCCAGCTATGGGCATCTTGGGGACTCTGCCTGAGGACCTCGTCAACGGCTGCCAGCGCTTCATCATTCCTGCCAATCTCCATTAGAGTAGAAGCCTTGAAATGCCACCACACGCTGCTTTTGGGACTAAGCTTCAGAGATTTATCAACCGCCTCCAGGGCCTCTTCCCATCGTTCGGCAAATGCCAGGTCTTCTGCCTTTGCAGCATAAGCCAGTGCCCGCTCCGCTGCATCGTAGGCTGGTATCAGGCTGATGGCCTTATCGTAGGCCTCCACGGACTCGTTGATATCTCCTATGCCGCTAATGACTTCTGCTTTCCTCCACCAGACGCTGTAATCCAGAGGTTTGAGCTCCGTGACTCTATTATATGACTCACGGGCCTCATCCCACCGGCCGAGGTTGAGCAGCACATCTGCTCTGCCTATCCAGGAGTCGGCATCCCGCGAGTCATTCTTTATTCTCTGGTCGAAGATCTCCAGGGCCTTTTCATATGCCTGGTCGGACTCATCTTCTCTGTTCAGGCTGGCTAGAACTATGGCCTTCCATTGCCAGGCCTCAGCATCTCCTGCATTCTTTTTTAGCTTTTCATCCAGCAGGGTCAGCGCTTTCTCATATGTCTTTGCCGATTCATTCACCATGCCAATGATGTTAAGATACATGGCTTTGCGAACGAGAATTGAATCGTTCCACGGTTCTTTTTTTAGAGCCATGCCGCATGCAGAGATGGCTTCATCGATAGAATCGTTGTGCATGAGCTCTTCAGCTCTATCAATCCAGTACCCGGTCGTCTCTTCCCTTCCCACTGCAGAGGTGCAAAAAAATTTCAACGATATCAAGGAGAAAATAATCTTAAAGATGGCATATAATATATCAGGCAATTGACGGTGAGCATGCCTGATCTCCGCTATCTTGTCATTATTTTCCATCGAATCGCGCTCCTTAATAGACCCCTCTCAATTGAGAGAAAGGATCTAATCGCATTAAGTCAGCCTTTCTTCAGGCTGTCTCCCACTCCAAACCACCAATACTGAACTACGGCATTTGCCGTATTACGGCAGTCAACGAATATAAATCTTGTGGCTGTTCGACAATAAGAGATGCTGCCAATATTGTCATTAATGCGAATACTGTTTATGCCTAACAGTCGAGCCGATTATGAAATTATTTTTAATTGCCAAGAATAAGGTGCCGGGGGCGGGATTCGAGCCCGCGACTTCGAGATGACTCAGGCGCGTTCTTCGCAATTACCCTATGAGTCTCGCGCCCTAACCAGCTAGGCCACCCCGGCACGGCATAGTCCCTCGGGTGAATAGCTAATTAAGGTTTTTGCTTAATCCCCTTCAAGGGAACGGGCATCCTTTAAAAGCTCAAAGTGCAAAAGGGATGAGTATGCCCTCTGATATCTCAGCCTCGGTGAGCGAGACCCTATCCGGAAAGACGATAGTGGTGGGAGTGACGGGCAGCATCGCTGCTGTCCGGGTGATAGACCTCATTCGCGACCTCATCCGCCGCGGGGCAGAGGTTCATTGTACCATGAGCCATGCCGCCGGACAGATACTGCATCCCTATGCCCTGGA
>NZ_DAKC01000022.1:10295-17852 GCF_002496465.1 Methanosaeta sp. UBA356
CATCCGGTGATAACCGAGATCACCGGCCGGGTGGAGCATGTCTTGTTCTGCGGCGTGGGAGGAAAAGCAGACCTCTTCCTGGTCGCGCCGGCCACCGCCAACACCATTGGCAAGATGGCCAATGGCATCGATGATACTCCGGTGACCACCTTTGCCACCACGGCTCTGGGAAGTGGCAAGCCGGTGGCAGTCGTCCCTGCCATGCATGAGGCCATGTACCGTCATCCCGCAGTCATACGGAATCTGCAAATCCTGAGGGAAATGGGCGTGGCCCTCATCGATCCGCGCATCGAGGAGGGCAAGGCCAAATTCGCCGATAACCAGCGGGTGGTGCAGGAGGTAGAAAGACTGCTGGGCCCGGCCGACCTTAAAGGGAAGAGGATCCTG
Source organism: Methanosaeta sp. UBA356 (assembly GCF_002496465.1). Taxonomy (NCBI): domain Archaea; kingdom Methanobacteriati; phylum Methanobacteriota; class Methanomicrobia; order Methanotrichales; family Methanotrichaceae; genus Methanothrix; species Methanosaeta sp. UBA356. The sequence goes on from NZ_DAKC01000022.1 coordinate 10,683, forward strand.
ATCACCAGCGGCTCGAATGCCGAATCCATCGACCCCATCAGAATTCTCACCAACCGGGCCTCGGGAAAGACCGGTGTCGCCCTCGCCCTGGAGGCCCGAAGGCGGGGGGCGGATGTAACCCTGGTCCACCGCTTCATCCAGGACCTGCCAGTCCACCAGGTCTATGCCCAGAGCGCCAGCGATATGCTGGATGCGGTCATGGCAGAGCTCAAGAAGGGCTGCGATGCCCTGATCAGCGCCGCGGCAGTGGCGGACTACACCCTCGACCCGAGCGAGGAGAAGATCAAGTCCGGCCTGGAATTGAATCTGCGGCTCAAGCCCACCAGGAAGATAATCAAGGCGGTGCGAGAAGCCTACCCTGATCTGAAGATCGTGGGGTTCAAGGCCGAGACCGATACCGGCGACGAGGAGCTCCTGGCCAGAGCTCGTGCATCCCTGGAGGGCGCGGGGCTGGACCTGGTGGTGGCCAATGACGTCTCCAGAGGTGGCATGGGCACGGATGATAACCGGGTGCTCATTTTGAGCCGGTCCGGCAGCCATAGCGAGGTCGAGGGAAAAAAGAGCCTGATTGCGAGAAGGATCATCGACTCTCTGGCGGAGATTCTATGAATTCCCCCAATTCGAATCATTTTACAACCAGAGCCTGGGTCCCATCCCACATCACCGGCTTTTTCGCGGCCAGGCGTGAGGAAGACCCTCTGCAGTCCGGCTCTATCGGCTGCGGCCTGTGTCTTTCCCCCGGCGCCACGACCATCATAGAATCCTCTCCCGATATCGAGGATGCTGAGATCATTCTCAATGGCAGAGTGACAGATGCTCCTGTCTCCAGGTTCGTCATCGAGCGGCTGGCCAGGAGCCCAGTCCGGGTGAAAACCGACATGAATATGCCCTTTGGCTCCGGTTTTGGAGCAAGCGGGGCGGGGGCCTTGGGTTGCGCTTATGCCCTAAACCATCACTTCGACCTGGGACTCACCGCAGATCAGACGGCATCTGTCGCCCATGCGGCAGAGGTTGTCAACCGCACTGGCCTGGGGGACGTCATCGCCCAGAACACCGGCGGCCTGGTGATTCGTCTGGAGCCCGGGGCGCCTGGCATCGGCAGAATCGATCGAATACCCGTTGCACCACAACCGGTTCACTGCGTGGTCCGGGGCCCGATCTCCACCCGGGAGGTGCTCTCCGACCAAGGCACCATGTCATCCATAAATGAGGCTGGCCGGGCTGCCCTGAAGGATCTATTGAAAAAGCCCACATTGGAGGAGTTCATGCGGCTCTCCCGCCGTTTCACCATGGAGACGGGTCTTGCCAGCAGCTGGGCGCTGGATATGATAGAGGCGGTGGAGGCGGAGGGGGGAAGGGCCAGCATGATCATGCTAGGAGACGCGGTCTATGCCTTTGGCGGAATTGAGGCCCTCCAGGGCTCAGGCCAGGTCTATACTACATTCATCTCTCAGAGAGGTGCTAATCTTGACTGAAATTCCCAAATCCCATCCCAGATATGCTTCCCTGGTGGCGCGGGAGCGCGTGGCAGAAGGAGTGAAAAAAGGATATACCAGCACCCAGGGGCTGATTGCCCAGGGCAGAGGAGAGTGCTTCGACTATCTCCTGGGCGAGAGGACGACGGCTTCCGCTGCAGCAGCGATCCGGGCGGGAGCGGCATTGCTCCTCTTAGCCGAGAGGCCAGCGATCTCGGTCAACGGCAATGTGGCCGCCCTCGTTTCAGAGGAGATGGTGGCGCTGGCTAGAGCACTCAATATCCCCCTGGAGGTGAACCTCTTTCACCGCAGCGAGGATAGGGTGAAGAAGATCGCCGATCTGCTAAGGGAGAAGGGGGCAGAAGATGTTCTGGGCGAGAGGCCGGACACTTCAGTACCAGGCCTTGATCATGCCCGGGCCCTGGCCACCCGGGGCGGAATCTACGATGCCGATGTGGTGCTCATTCCCCTGGAGGACGGCGACCGTTGCGAGGCCCTGCTGGCCATGGGAAAAAGAGTCATTGCCATCGACCTCAACCCCCTCTCCCGCACAGCAAAAAAGGCCACTGTAAGCATTGTGGACAACATACTCCGGGCGGTTCCCCAGCTGACGGAAGAGGTCAGGCAGCTCTCCAATAAGCCTCGCCCGGATCTGGAGAAGATATTAAATGAATACGACAACCAGGAGACTCTGGCCGGGTCGGTGCAGGAGATCCGGGATCATCTGGACGAGCAGTTCAGGAAGGGGAGCGATTAACCTATCACTGGAAACCTCCTGCGTATGAGCTTATGCAGCTCAATGGCGGCAAAGGCCACCAGGGCCACTCCCACCAGCTCCACCCACTGATACAGAGAGACGGGATGAATCTGCAGCACATCGGATAGACCGGGCATGTACATGGCAGCCACCTGGATCAGAATGGCGGCTATGGTGCCGAACACCAGCAGAGGATTTCTAAGTGGACTGGAGCTGAAAGCGCTCTTGAGCTCTGATCGGCTGGCGAAGACCACAGCATTCTCAAAGAGGACCATCATGATCATAGCGATGTTTCTCGCCTCCTCAATGCTCCGGCCCATGGACATCTGCCAGTGGAATATGGCATAGGTCAGGCCGCCTACAACCACTGCCACCAGCGCAACCTTCTCCACCATCAAACGGTTGAAAATCGCCTCGTTCGCCGGTCTCGGCGGCCGGTTCATCTCCCCGCCCTCGGCGGGCTCGAAGGCCAGGGCTACATCTTGAATACCGTTGGTGACCAGGTTCAGCCAGAGGAGCTGGACGGCAAGCAGAGGAAGGGGCATATTGAAGATCAGGGCTAAGATGAATAGGAATATCTCCGCCACTCCGGTGGAAATAGAAAAGAAGATCACCTTTCGCAGGTTATTGTAGACGATCCTCCCCTCCTCTATCCCCGAGACTATGGAGGCGAAGTTGTCATCGGTGATGATGAGGTCAGCGCTCTCCTTGGCCACATCGGTCCCGCCCTTGCCCATGGCCACGCCCACATGAGCGGCATGCAGCGCGGGTGCATCGTTGGCTCCGTCACCGGTAACAGCCACCAGCTTTCCGTTTCTCACCAGAGAGTTGGTGATAAGCACCTTCTGCTGGGGCTCAACCCGGGCGTAAACCCGGCCCTTCCTGGTAAGAGCATCGACTGCCTCCGGGCCTTTGGCCTCAGCATCCTTCAGCTCCATTCCCGTGACCACCTGGTCGACGCTATCCGCCAGCCCCAGCTCCCTGGAAATGGCAAATGCGGTTGCCGGATGATCACCGGTGACCATTGCCACCTGGACGCCCGAGCTCTTGCATGCCTCCACTGCCGCTTTGGCCTCCGGCCGGAGGGGATCGATCATCCCCACCAGTCCTAAAAATGTGAGCCCTTCCAGCCGGTCCTCAGCGAATTCCTGGTTCTCTGGGAACCTGCCAGAGGCCAGGGCCAGGAGTCTGAAACCTGCAGTAGCCAGAGCCTCGGCCACTTTATCTGCACCCTGTGGATCCAGAGGAATCTCGCCATCGGGAGTGGCCATTCTGCTGCTCATCGTCAGGATCTTCTCTGGCGAGCCCTTGGCAAATGCAATCCTCCCATCCGGCCCCTGATGAAGGGTGGCTGAGAACTGGCGTTTGGATTCAAAGGGTATCTGAGCGATCCTGGGATAATTGCTCTGCTCCTCCTGTTGAGTGACTCCAGTCTCCTGGGCCATCATGAGCAGGGCCACGTCCACTGCATCCCCGTGGTAGTCCCAGCCGCCGTCTCGGAAGCCGGAAAAGGCCTCATTTGCCAGGACCGAAGCTCTAGCCAGGGCCTTCAGGGCAGATGTCTGGCCGGCTGACTGGCTCCCGACCGGGCCTTCTGCTGCCGTCTTCCCTGCTGCTTCCTCTGCCACTTCCCGAGGGCTTTTCGCCAGATCGATCACATTCCAGCTATCCCTGCCGGGAATGACAGCTCTGGTAACAGTAAGCTGGTTGACGGTAAGGGTTCCCGTCTTGTCCGAGGCAATGAAGTTGCATGATCCCAGGGCCTCCACCGCTACCAGCCGGCGGACGATGACATTTCTCTTTGCCATGCGAGACATGCCTATGGACAGAGCCACAGTCATGGCCACTGGCAGACCCTCGGGCACTGCCGCCACCGCCAAAGCCACCGACTGCAGGAAGATATCATAAATTGGCTCTCCCCGGTAGATCTCAACCGCAAAGATCACCGCCACAGCCACGGCCACGCCCAGAGCGATCTTGGAGTTGAACTTCTCCATGCGCAGGATCAGAGGAGGCTTGGTCTCGGGCTTGCCAGCCAGAGACGCTGCCAGACCTCCTACTGCGGTATTCGAGGCGGTGGCGACTGCGACACCTCTACCCCTCCCTGATACTACAATGGTGCCGGCAAAGGCCATATTCTCTCTATCGCCCAGTGGGGTTCTCCGATCGAGAATCAGATCGGGGTCTTTGGCATCTGGTATCGACTCTCCGGTGAGCAGAGACTCGTCCACCACCAGATCCTGGACCTCTATCAGTCTGATATCGGCTGGAACCTTTCCTCCTGACTCCAGCAGGACTATATCGCCGGGAACAAGCTCCTCGGAGTCTATCTCGAACTCCTCGCCATCCCGGATCACCCGGGTCTTGGTTCTGACCATATTCTTCAATGCTTCAGCGCTCTTCTCGGCTGAGTACTCCTGGATGGTGCCAATGAGTGAGTTGAGCAGGAGCACAATCATGATAAATATGCTCTCCTGCCAGTCTCCAAGCAACAGGGAGATAGCGGCTGCCAGGAGGAGAATGTAGATCAAGGGACTGTAAAATTGGCGGAGAAAATAGACCGCAATGCTCGTCGGCTTCGGTTTGGGAAGGCTGTTCGGCCCATAGATCCTCAACCTTTCTGCAACCTCGTCCTTTCCCAGTCCGCCTTCGGTGTTTGCCTTTAATGCCTCTATTGCATCGTCTGCAGGAATTGAATAGGCTTCTATTACCGCATCCAACTCAATACCTCCACCGAGAGATGTTGTCAGGCCGGGAGTTCCATGGGCTCAAATTCATGAAATTTTTGATATATGATCTGGTTGATTACAGTTTCGGTATAAAAGCAAGATACAGTCGCCTTATTTAATTACATGATGTGGGAGCGATCGGATTGAGCTATGACGATAGGCTTACATATCTGGCCGGACAATTCTCGAGTGGTGGGGTTAATTACAAAAATAATTATAATCTTGCTGGTTTGTCTCTCATTTGTATCCCTCTCGCCCTGTGAGGCACTACCGGAAGATGTCACAATCATGGGATCCTCAACAGTGATGCCGCTGGCCGAGGCTGCTGCAGAGGTCTTCAATCTCGAGCAGAATGATTATTTGGTCAGTGTCACGGCAGGTGGAACCGGCGCGGGAATTTTAGGCATTGTGGAGCGCAAGTACGACATAGCCATGGCTTCGCGGGCTATAACTGAGGAAGAAAAACAGATGTTCGGGGACAGCTTCCAGGAATTCAAGATCGGTATGGACGGCATCAGCATTGCCGTAAGCGATGAGATATACCAGGAAGGAGTACGGGACCTGAGCAGGGATCAGGTTATGAGGATCTATTCCGGTGAGATCACTAACTGGAATGAGGTGGGAGGACCGGATAAGGATATCTATGTTATTTCCAGAGAATACGGCTCGGGCACAAGAGACGACTTCAATGAAGCGGTGATAGGGGACATAGGGACAGAAAGCCCTGGAGTCGATACCGTGGCCTACAGCGGAGCAGAGGTCAAGACGGCAATTTCCGGAAGCGATAGGGCCATAGGCTACCTGGGATTCAATTATTTGGGAGGAGGCGTCCAGGGGATAGCCTTCAACGGCATCGTGCCCAGCTATGAGAACATAAAGCTGGATTTTTATGAGCTCAAAAGGAACCTCTACTTCTATACATTCGGCGACCCTACTCCTGGAGCCAGGGCATTCATCGATTTCATCCTGGGGCCAGAGGGACAGAAGATTGCGGCAGAAGAGGGTTTCATAGCGAACTGATACTTTTAAGGAGAGAAAAGCACTCTAATCTTGCACAGGAGCAAGCAAAAAATAATAATACCAGTATGTGCATCTACTATCTGGTGAACTTCCTTTGTGCATACCCGAGCCCAAGACCATCTGGTGGGATGAAGGCCTCTGGCTTATCGATCAGACCCAGCTTCCTCTAAAGCTTGTTCCCCTGAAGATCGAGAGCATAAGACAGCTGGTAGCCGCTATCAAGTCTCTTTCCGTTCGCGGCGCTCCTGCTCTTGGAGCCGCCGGTGCTTACAGCATCGCTCTGGCCGCAGAAAGATCCCATGCCACCAACGCTTTCGATATGATCGCCGAGCTGGAGATGGCCGCCGATATGATCCGGAACTCACGGCCCACGGCGATAAACCTCTCCTGGGGTGTGGACAGAGCCCTGCAGGCGGCCAGAGGGGGGGAGAGCACTGAAGAGATTCGCGAGGCAGCGCTACGATCGGCAGAGGGGATCGCAGAAGAGGACATCCGGGTCAATCGGGCCATAGGAAAGAACGGAGCAAAGCTCTTGGAGGACGGGGACACCATTCTCACCCACTGCAATGCCGGAAGGCTGGCCTGCGTGGGCTGGGGAACTGCTCTGGGAGTTGTGCGCTCCGCGGTCGAAGCCGGGAAAAAAATAGAGGTCTACGCCTGCGAGACCCGACCTCTGCACCAGGGCTCCCGCCTGACCGCCTGGGAATTGGCAGAGGATAAAATCCCCGTAACCCTGATCTGTGAGAGCATGTCCGGCAGCCTGATGCGCAGAGGGAAGATCGACAAGGTAATTGTGGGAGCAGACCGCATAACCAGGGATGTGGTCTTCAATAAGATCGGGACCTACAATCATGCCGTCCTGGCCAAACACCACAAGATTCCCTTTTATGTGGCCGCACCCCTCTCCACCTTTGACCGGATTTATGGCGAGGAGGACATCACAATAGAGGAACGTGATCCTGAGGAGATCTGCACCCTGGCCGGAGTGCGCCTGGCACCCCTGGGAATAAACGTCTACAATCCGGCATTCGATGCCACTCCTCTGGAGCTTGTCTCTGCACTGATAACCGAGAAGGGCGTCTTCCGGCCCCCGCTCATGCCCCCAGTATAGATTCTACAGAAAGGTAGTTTAAGTTTGAAGAGCAGCTCAACTCATGGATGCAGAAATCGCCGTCATCGGCGGAGTGGG
>NZ_DAKC01000022.1:18223-19250 GCF_002496465.1 Methanosaeta sp. UBA356
TCTCAGCCCGTGGGAAGCTTCTTTTTCCCTTATGATTTTGTCGAGTTCACCAAATGCCGGTCCAACACATTCTATGAGGACCGAGCGGTGCATATAGACCTGAGCGAAGCCTACTGCCCCCATCTCCGAGGCCATCTTCTTGCAGCTGCGAAGTCGCTTGATCTGGAGACCTCGGAAGGAGTCTACGTCTGCGCTGAAGGCCCCCATCTTGAGACGCCTGGCCAGATCAGAATGATGCGCCAGTTCGGGGATGTAGTGGGTATGACCGGCTATCCAGAGGTAGCTCTGGCCAGGGAGGCTGAACTGTGCTATGCTTCTATCTGCATTATCACCAATCCCGCCGCCGGAATGGGGGAATCTGAGAGCCTTTCCGCCAGCGATATCCCTGAGCAGGTGAAAAAGTGCCATCAGGATGTCCGGGAGATAATTTATCAGGCGGCTTTAAAGCTGGATGAAAAAAGATCCTGCCATTGCAGGGAATCCCTATCCAAGGCAGCGCTCTAGAAAAGCCCCTGGAACTGTAGCCCTACATCACCTCGACCTGGACGCTGCCCTGTCCGGATTTGCCGCTCTCATCCATGGCCTTGAGAATGATGATATGTCCACCCTTTTCAAGCTCTATTGGATTCTGCTTGAAGGACCGGCTGGTGGACAGCTTTCCATCAATGCTCGAGCTCCATTCGTAGCTCAGATCTCCTTCGCCACCTTTTGCAGAGCCTTCAAAGCTTATATCCTCATCACCCTTGATGATCTGCCCGGCATCAGGTGAGGTAATGGTCACTTTTATCATTTCAGTGTCAGCATGTCCAACTGGCTCTGAGGCCCCTGCGGCGCTGTCTTTTGCGCCGCCACTGTCTTCCTTCTCCATGCACCCTGCCGAGAAAAGGGCAAGGCATATTGCCAATATGATGACCAGCTTCATGAAACGAATGATCCCTTAGTGGAATATATCTTCTTCTATAGAAGATGTCTTTATCAGAATAAAAGCAAAGCTGACCACACTTATGGCCGAGAAATTCTCAAGCCA
>NZ_DAKC01000022.1:19258-20621 GCF_002496465.1 Methanosaeta sp. UBA356
GGGGCGCCAAGCTGATGCAGATTAGATCCAATTGAATCATCGATCCAAGATGGATCTCGCCACAGTAAACCTTAGGATGATGCCGGTGGCGCAACTGGTGCCGCTGGCTCCGACACTGACAGTGCGGGCTCAGTTCGGATCTCCGTCTTTCGTACCTCTACCCTTCTNNATGGCCGAGAAATTCTCAAGCCAGCGCCCTTCCCGCAATGTACAAGAGGGGCGCCAAGCTGATGCAGATTCGATCCGATTGAATCATAGATCCAAGATGGATCTGGCCACAATAAGCCTCAGGATGATGCCGGCGGAGCAGCTGGTGCCGCTGGCTCAGGCACAGACAATGCGGGCTCAGTTCTGATCTCAGTCTTTCGTACCTCTACCCTTCTCAAGGGGTAGATCACCTTGGCTTCCTTATAAATGTCCAGAGAGATCTTTCCACCCACCACATCCTGGATCAGCTGATTTAAGTCCAGGTTCTTCGACCTCTCCATGACGACGCTCTTTGAGAGATCTCTAATGCACTTGACCTGGTTTGCCCGTGCCCTTTTAACTGTAAAGCAGCTGGGCTTGATCCTGACGGTGTAGCCGTCGGTCGTGGTTACATCTACGATGGAATCAATGCGAGAGGTTCTTCTCTTGACCAGAGAGCGCACATAATCTGTGGTCATCTCATGGCCCAGGAACTTCGTATATGCCGAGTCACCAGCTACACGGTCCACTCTGAACTTTAGCTTGGTATTCTGCTTGGAGAAGTTGTTGGTGAGGTCTCCTAAGGTGGTCTCGATGATCCTTCCCACAATCCTCTCGGGATCGTTGGCGATCGTCTCTCCAAAGGGAACCCTTCCGAACATCTCCGGACTTACAACCTTATACCACTGTTTGGCCTTTCTGCTATCAGCCTTTCTCTGCGATCTTCTAGCCAATAAACATCCTCCGAGATAATATTAATCCGAACTCCGTTCAAGCTCACTGTATTTAAACCGATCGCCTAAAACAGGCATGATCCTTACGAAGGCGGTCTTCGTAGCGGAACCTTTCCATTTCGAGATCGCCTTTGTGATGCGATTCCGCTGCTGTCTTTCACTCTGTGATCTGGATTGGGAATGATCTTCTTTCCAGAGGGATGCTCTCCCACGGCCTCTTGTGAACCATGGTTATCTCTGTCCTTCCTGCCTTGATCGGGACAAAGGTTAATGTCTCTATTCCGCCGGATCCAACCGATTCTCCATCGGATTCTTTGAATTCCTTTTTCCTCAGCTCAAGAAAGACTCTGTCGAATGTTGCCTCCCATACATAACCGGTAGTGGGATTCGATTCGAGCGATAAGGTGAACTCCACGTTCAAGCTCGCGTTCATTGGATCACCA
>NZ_DAKC01000022.1:20863-21120 GCF_002496465.1 Methanosaeta sp. UBA356
TGCCCGGTCTCAATCCATGATCCCTTTATGAGAGTCCACCAATCATCAGCCAGTCCGGTCAGAACATAATCATATGGCAGCCATCCATATCCCTCGTCGCCCCATATCTCTCCCCAGGAGTTTCTTATCATGAGAGCACCGGTGGTCTCGGCACCGCAATTGCTGTTCTTGATCTTCATCTTATCGTCATAACCCACTGCAATTATGGCATGGCCGCCTTGTACGCTTTCATTGCTGCAGGGATAGGGGATCTTGCC
>NZ_DAKC01000107.1:0-3871 GCF_002496465.1 Methanosaeta sp. UBA356
TTAGGCCGGAGTAGTTTACCTGATGGTATTGGGCTGTCCCAGAAGGCTTATCTCTGCCGGGCCATAAAATGAGCCACTATGTCAGGCCTGATAGAAACCTTCCGCGAATCCACAAACTTACAGTGCAGCTTCCTGGAGAAGCTGCTGGATCTGGATATGCCAAGCGTAGCTGCATTCTCCGAGTCCATGGTGGACTTTCTCAAGCCCATCCCGGAGAACAAGTTCGTCTACGGCCTTGCGGCGGGACGATCCGCTCTTGCCCTCTACAGCTTCATGCAACTCATCCAGAACCATTTTGAGAACGTTTTTCCTTTTACCCTGGAGGACCCAGTTCAGAGGCACTACCGCAAGGGAATGAACCTCGGCATTGCCATATCAGGCTCTGGAGAGACGCAGTCAGTAAATAAATATATAAGCGACTTTATCACTCGCGGCGGGGACATCAAGCTCATTACTGCCAATAAAGAGGGAACCGCTTACAAGATGGTGAGCGAGTATGAGAAAGGGGACGTTCTGGTAATCGAAGCCAGGACGAAGCATGCCACGGACAAGGATATGCGTTCCAGGCTCTCTCCTCTTGGCACGGAGTTCGAGCTGGAGGTCTTGGCTTTTTTGAATGCCCTTTTCGCGGATATTCAGTGCCGGCTCAAGGGGATCTGCGATCCTAACTGTCCGGAGTATCGATCCATAATCATGGACCTGATGGAGAATGCCAGCCTCATCTCCCGCATGGATCCTGAGCACCTGGAGAACTGGTTGATCAGGCTCCTTCCCCGCAGCGGAAGATACATAATTGGAGGAGTGGGCAGATCCGGTCTAGTGGCAAGGGCCTTTGAGATGAGGTTCACCCATCTGAACAAGATCAGCTATTGGGAGAGGGATTTCAATACCCCGAGCTTTCAGATAGGCGATGTATACATACCGATAACCGGAACAGGCAACACCTACGAAGCCCTGGAAGGGACGACGTTGGCCCTGAAGAAGGGTGCTGATGTGATGCCCATAACTGCCAATCCTTCATCCAGACAGGTCTCCATCCTGAGCAAGTGCAAAAGGAGCAAGGACATAGCAGTAGTGCCGGTAAAAGAGGAGTACCGCAGTCTCTTCAGCGGTGACACGTCCTCGACCACCTGGCTGATGTCCGATTACACCAAATTCAGGTATCCCATCTTTGAGATCAACGCCTCCATATTCACCAACAGCGTGGTGGCCGTGGGCGCGGAGTTTCTGGGCATAGCAGAGGCCGGCATGAGGCGAATGCACGTCTGAGCCCAAGGGCAATAGCTGTCTCGGCTGCACTTTTTCAAGGATGATGTGATGAAAAAATGACCAGGATAATAGCTCTCTCAGATACCCATCTGATGGAGGATGACAGGCTACCAGAAGCGGTGGTCGCATTAGCAAGCAAGGCGGACATCATCCTTCATGCCGGCGATTTTGTCTCAGTCCAGGCCCATTCCGCCCTTAAGGATCTGGGAAGGCTGGTTGCGGTGAGGGGAAACTCCGACTCGCCCCAACTCAAAAGGCTCCTGCCGAAAAGAGAGGTGATAGAAGTGGAAGGAGTGAAGATAGGCCTCGTGCACATGGCTTCACATGGTTCCGATCTGGTGGGGGCGGAGATGATGGCCAGGGAGATGAACTGTGAGGTTCTGGTATTCGGACATATTCACCGTCCACTCATAGAGAAGGGCAGAAGGCTTCTCATCTGTCCCGGGAGCACCTCCCAGCCCAGGATGTCCGCTCCCTCGGTGGCGGAGCTGATGGTTATTGATGGCACTGTGCAGGGAAGGATCATACCCCTCGGAAGCCCGGCCTGCAACTATCTGAAGTATGCTGAAAGGCTTGGAAGGGAAGAATCTGAAGAGAAATGAGCAAGTGGCTTCCTAAAACCAAAAAATCTGAAAAAATGTGGCATTATTGATCACATTTAGCAGCTATAAAAAAAGGCAGATGTCACTGCAGCAAATGCAGCCCAAATGTTCCTATCTAATTTGGTGCCTCCTCCTCTTCATCCGGCTTTTCTTTCAGAGTGCTTACGGAAATTCCATGCATTACCAAAAGAAGAAGGACGATCAAATAAAAGTACACATTAATGACCCTGTTCATGGCGATGAATAAGACCAGTGCGGTAGCCATCCACCCCCAGCGGTCTTCAGGATCCATTCTTTGCAGTGCCAGCGAAAAGATGGCGACCATAACGATGCCTTGAACAATTATCATCGAATCCCAGGGAATAAAAAGAGATATCAGATAGGAGAGGTTTACAGAAGGGGTGTCAATATAAAACCAGTTGCCGTACACACCAGCGATGAACTCTTCAGGAGAGCCCAAAAGGAATGGAAGTATGAGGATCAAGGCAATTGCTACTGCTATCAATGAATTCACAAAAGCCTTTTTTATTCCCCATCTCTTAAAGGCTGAAACCACAATAAAAGGAAAAATGACCCAGACGAACTGGTAGGCGGCGAGAGCATATCCAGATGCAATAGAACTCGTCCACCATTTGTTGTTTCTATCGAGGAAAAAGACGATTGAAAGAATGAGAAATAGCACCCCGAGATAGATTTCGTGCCGGTACTGAAGATATGGGGTCAGCAGGAATACCGGAACTAGCAGCATGCTATGATTCCTGGAACCATTAGCCGAATATGCCAGAATAAGCGCAGATACCAGCATGCTTATCAGGTTTATAAACCGCAGATCCACTCCAGATGCAGCAGCTGGCAGATAGGCCATCCACATTCCGGGCAGATAAGTGAACACCTGATGGGGTGGATGGTAGAGAAGGTCATGGTAAGCATATGGGCTCATCCCTGCCAGGAAGGACTGACATCCCGAGAGGATGAGAGGGAGCATATCTGACCTCTGTGAATGAAGCGGGAATGAGACAATGCTTAAAAGGTATGTTCCAGTATATGCTGCCAGAGCGATAAGAACAAGAAGGCCCTGGGATGCATCCTTAATAAGTAGATATATGAGTGAAGCTCCAATACATGCGAATAAAAAAATGGCAATTGGGATATTTAGATGATAGCCGAAAAGGGCATATCTGAGATCCTGCACGATCAGAAGGATAAATGCCATCGCTTCAAAAATCAAGATAATGACCGTCGTTAGCTTGACGGCAGAAATGCGGTCGATGGGGGATAGATGAGCATCTCCAACGATTCCGGGCTTTATAAAAATAATAAAAGCAGCAAAAAATAAACAAGTATATGGCAATAGGATTATCTGAAAGATAGGTTCCGGGAGATGATCAGGCAAGGGAAAATACCGGTCGGATTTCACACTTATGAGGAAACCAAGCAATGCGAGAGCCAAAATCCGTATTTTTATTTTTCTCTCTTCATAAGATAATTTCTCGGCATTTTCCTTACCACTATTGAACGCATTCATCTTCGTCTCCGTCACCTTCACAGGCTGCTGATCGGATCGGCATCTGTCCAAATCCAGAAGACCAGCTTTGAACGAGGCGGTTGTAACGCTGATTGATTATTTAAGGGTGATGGAAAAGGAGAGCTGTTTTTATCGACTCTATCATGATATCATGATGTAAATCAGCTTGCCAGGAGAGTTCTCTATATCGACCATAATCGCAATGCTGCTTGCCCTATCCGGCTTCGCGCCATACGTAATTTATGCTTCCTAGGTAATTAAATGTAAATGCAATCAATATTGCCAGAAATTCGGATGCTACATAGTGAATTCCTGCAACTTCCGTAAAAGCAAGCAGCGCGGAAAGGTTAATCAGTATGCCTCCAAATGAGACAGCATGATACCTGGCCATTGCACGAACAATTGCCGTCCCCTCTGGGAAACTGTAATTGAACGTCGCCCTGGTATTCAAGAAAAAGTTCCATATTATGCTTAT
>NZ_DAKC01000107.1:4140-7525 GCF_002496465.1 Methanosaeta sp. UBA356
GTAGCCCCAACGAATGCAAACTTAAAAACAAATCTCCATCGCCCTCTTGCAATCAAATTGTCAAGAATACTTGAAGGAAGGATTCTTAATGCCTGATTCCAGGAATGATCTACGGGCTTGCTTTGCAGGCTTATCCCTTGGATTGATTCCGAGCATTGAGCCAGCAGATTATGTAGGGCGATATGCATTACCATTCCCCTCTTATTCGTCCCAGCTTGAGCTCGAGCAGAAGCTCAAAGATCCTGGCCATCTCCCGGAGGCCGTTCGTATTGAACCCTACCTTTGAAGAGCCCGTTTTCCTCTTATAGAAGGATATGGGGGCTTCCAACACCTTCGCCTTCGATTTATATACAATCTCAATGACTATCTTGAATCCCTTGGGTTTAAGCTCCAGATTATCGAATACATTCTTCTTTGCCACCATAAAACCTGTCATGGGATCCCTTAGATCTACGCCCAGGATCAATCTGGTCAATTGAGCAAAGGCGAGGGTTACTAATTTCCTTCCTAAAGTGTCACTGCACTCTCCACCCTCAATGAGCTTCGATCCGAGGACGATATCATGATTCTCTATCAGCTTGAGCATTTTCTGGAGATCTTCTGGCCGATGAGAGCCGTCGCCATCCATGAGAGCGATTATATTTCCTTTGGATCTGGACAAGCCTTCAACAAAAGCGTTGCCCAAACCATCCGATCTCTGTATCATAACCTCCGCCCCTTTAACCTTTGGCGCGGTGCGGCTCTTGTCTACTATCAGTATTTCGTGGTTTTCCTTAATTGTTGCATTGATATTATCTACAAGCTCTTGAATGGTTGGTTCATCCTTTGTGGGAATTATAATCGAGGTCAACATCTGCCTATCCTTGTCATGAGGTCTATCGCAATTTTTCAGTATCGATCTGCTGATCTTTATAGATCTTTTCACCCTGAACACGATCCAATGGATCGGTCCAAGATCGGGATGACAGAGGCCCAGGCCCCTTCATCCCTTCCTTGTCACCTCCACCTGCAGCACATCAGTAAATGCCTCTGCATTCCCATCCAGGGATGCGACTATGCTCACCTTATACAACCCGGGAGCGACATTGGCATTCCAGATGCCCATGTACCTGCCCCCAGATGTCTGCAGCAGGCTGGTCCTTGTCTCTTCACCGCCATCCGGTGCATATATCACTGCAGTGCACCTCAAAATGCCATCGGAGGAGGACTGGTCGGATGCATTTGTGGAAGAGGCAGAGCTCTGGCCCGCCTTTCTATTCGAGCCGATCTGCACATATCCATCCTTGCGATCCAGGTTGGCAAAGCCCTGGGGAGAGCCAAATCCGCAGGTAGCGCATCCCTTAACCGTCAGCTTCGGTTCCTGGTTGGCGGAGGAATTGGCTGAGGAAGAGCTGTACTGTGATGAGTCTGTCCTCTCCGTCCTCTCATGGAAGGATGCTGTTATGGTCGTCGCCTCTCCTGATCTGACCGGATTGGGCTGGGCAGAGACCTCCGCCAGCTCATAGGGGAACTTGGGCTGGTTTTCCAGCCAGTCCCTCCAGGTGTAGAGCCGGGCATCGTAGCCGGACTCGTTCAGAGCGAACCAGAGCAAAGCGGCCTCAACCCCGATATTGGTGTAAACCACAACCGATCGGTTCTTGTCAAGATCCAGGAAACGCTCTTTCAGCATCTCTTTGGGCATCATGCTATCATTGACCAGCACATTCTCATAGGGTATGTTGATCGCCCCGGGAATTGAGCCCAGCTCATAAGCATTTGCCGGCCTGGCGTCAACTATCTGCGCCCCGCCAGTGACTACATATTCATAGGTGGCAAGAAGCTCTGGCCTTATATGGGGGATATACTCGGCCTTGGACCTGATGGCAGAAGTGTTGCTGATGTTCAATCCCCCAGCCTTCCAGTCCTCGATCGTGCCCTCCAGCACCCTTACCTTCTCATGTCCCAGGTATTTTAGGGCCCAGTAGGTGAAGAACGCCGGCGACGGTCCTCCGCCACAGGGCAGGCACTCCCCGGCGATCAGCAGGGAATCGTTGCTGCTGATGCCCGCATCTCCCAGCAGCCGCGCCATCTCCGATGCCGGCACTATCTCCCCGCCTTCGGAGAAGAAGCGATCGTAATTGAGATTGACAGCGCCCTCGATGTATGCGGCCGCACTGGGGCTGATGTCCAATACAACCTCATCCGAAAAGATCGAATCCGGGGATGCTATCGCCCCGACCAGCTCGCTGCTTCTGCTCAGAGCGGATGCTGTGCTGTTGCTCATGCCGTTGCTGGCGCTATTGTTGCTGCTATTGCCCATATGGGTGGAAGAGGATGAATTCCGACTCCCATTCAGCCCAATCTCTGCTTCAGCAGTCTTTATCTTCAACTCATTATTGTTCATTTCATTCTGCAGGCCATTCTGCTGAACATTTTTCATATCCTCTTCATAGGCAGCCTTCTTTTCCAGCCAGCCGTCCAGATTGGTCCAATCAGGGCAGGTGGGGCAGAACTCCCCAGTCTCTGTGCCTGCGCTGGCCGATCCTGCCAATAGAATAAAAGAGGTGGACAGTATGAACAGCAGAACCGCAATCGCTCCAGAAATGGCCACTGTCCCGCCGGCAGTTGCCGGCCTTTCTCCCTCAGCCGCAAGAGGGACGGAAAGATCAGATTGCAGTCTCATTTAACCCCCCGGACCCATCCACCTCTCGGAGATCTGGCTGTTGATTTGCCATCCAGTCCTGGTAGCTGTAGAGCCGGGCATCGTAGCCCATCATCTCCAGGGCGAACCAGACCACAGAGCCCTTCATCCCGGTATTGGTGAAGACGACCACTGGCTGGTTTTTGTTCAGCACCATGAAGACCATATCCAGCCGGTCCTCGCCGGTGATCTTCTTATCGGCAAGAACGCTCTCATAGGGCATGCTGATCGATCCGGGTATGGTTCCCATGGCAAACTCGGGCGGCGTGCGGGCATCGATGATCTGCACCTGGCCGCTCTTGACCAGATCGAAGGTGGCGGTGTGGTTTGAATTCACCAGAGGGATATACTCCTTCCGAGGAAGCACTTCAGCACTCCCTGAGGTAGCCCCTCCCGCTGTCGCCCAGTCCTCAGCCGTCCCGTCCAGGACTTTTGCTTTCTCATGGCCCAGGCTCTTCATCATCCAGTAGACGTAGGTGGCCACCGATGGTCCTCCGCCGCAGGGCAGGCATTCCCCATAGATGACAACCGAATCCTCTCTGGAGATTCCAGCCTCGCCCAAGATGCTGGCGACCTCATCTGCCTGCTTCAGAATCCCTGGCTGAAGGAAGAACTCCATATAGGGAATGTAAATTGAGCCTTCGATATGGAGGCTCGAGTTCTCGCTCACATCCAGCAGGATATCTGCATCATCTGCATCATCTG
>NZ_DAKC01000107.1:7713-12092 GCF_002496465.1 Methanosaeta sp. UBA356
TCATCTGCATCATCTGCATCATCGACTTCATCCAGCGGCAAGAGCATCTCTCTTGCCTTGAGGCTGCGGGTCATGTTGATCTGCAATTCCTTCAGCTTTAGCGGGGCGGCAATCTGAACATCCTTGGCCTCTTCTGCCTCTGCCTGCGGGACGCTATCGGGCGCCACTGCACTCTCGTTTTCCTCACCTTTTTCATCCTCTGCGCCCTGGGAGGAGTTCATCCCCCAGCGGATCTCCCTGGACTTCTTGGCCCAGTTGGTTCCAGCTGACTGCTGGGTAGCGGTTACATTGCCTATCTCATCCAGCTTGGCCATAGGATCCCAGCCGCCGTTGGAGTCGTCGCACCCCCCTCCTAAAGATGCGCATTCCGCACCGGCAGATGCGCTCTCTATGAGGACCAGGGCCGCCAAAAGCGTCCCGCAGAGAACGCCCATCGTAATCAAAATTGGTCTCAGTTTACTCATCCAATTCACCTCGACTTCAGGCGGCCAGCTCCTCTTTAACCTGCTCTACCACCTTAGAGCACACGTCCTGGTCAATAGAGAGGTCCTGAGTCTTCTCTATGCCCAGCTCAGTCACAATGATCTGTATGGCCGGCTCTATTTCCAGATGCTGCAGGGTCTTGGCAGCGCATTGCACCGGACAGCCATCAATGGATATCATCATTCCTGCTTCCCGTGCCGACTTTACCATTGCCTCGATATGAGCGGCCACTGCCGCCAGGCAGAAGAATCCTGCCACGTCCTCTTTCGACAGATCGACTGCCGCCTGATTAGCGATCTGGCCGACATTGCACGCTCCGGAGCAGGCCACCACCCGCACGTCCGAGGAGCTGCAACTGCACTTTTTTTTCTCGTCCATTGGTGACACCATTATATTTTCCAATTATGCGCATTTATCTCTTGAGCATCCGTTTAAGCTCTTCCACAGTTGCCGTTCTCCCTGTCAAGACCGATTTTCCATCTATATATAGGGCTGGTGTCATCATCACTCCTCGATCCATGATCTCCTGGATGCTGTCCACCTTGATGATCTCTGCATCAGTCCCCGATTCTTCCACTGCCTTCTGTACGTTCTTCAGCAGGCTCTTGCACTTAGCACAACCTGTTCCCATTACCTCGATCTTCACCATCTGATTTCACCGTTGGAGGTTAATTGTTCATTCTCTTGTTGTCTGATTCTCAGCCTCTTCTATTGTCTTCTGCCATCTCGCTCCGAATCCCGGATCTACAATTCCAGTATTTTAGCCAATCGAAAGTGCGAGATGGCTATTCTTATATTAGCTTATCGCAATAACACGATGATAAGATCATCGATCATTTGCAGCCAGAGCTCAAAACACAAGCTCTTTGTTCTCCGCATCATCGGATAGGTTCGGCGCCGCGATCCATTATGCTTGCCAAGTCTTGCTCATCCTCTGAGCTGATTGATGCAGATGCTAGTCGATTATCATGAAACTGGAATCTCGGCACATAAAATATGATCCAAGCCCAAAAAGGAGAGCAACTCGCAATCCCCTACCTTTCAAATATTGGATAATGGTAATACATATATCTGATCAGCTCCATATAGTAATAATGGTATCCGCAGGAGGCAGGATACAACCAATCGGAACTGAGGCTTTAAGAATGTTTTATTGCTGATGCTCAGGATATGGTGCTCAGGATATCATGGGAGAATTGCGGCCTCCGATTGATAGGGGTGAGGAAGATGTCTGAACTATACCGTAAGATGGTAGAAGAGGCCATGGCAGCCCAGCGGGCAGATGTGGAGACGGTCAAGAGAAAGAGAGGGCAGAGCTTTGAGGTAGAGGATGCCAAGGCCTATCTGGATGTAGTGAACAAGATGAAGGCCATTGAAGGCCAGTCCAAATCGGTCATCGCTCTGCATGTGGACTCGGTCAACTCTCATTATGAGGTCATGAAGTCCCTGACCAAGACCATAAGACCGGAGGACGATCCGTTTGTCGAGCATTACCAGACCCCTGCCATCCTCGAAATATTGTGTGAGCAGGACGAGAGCTTCAAAAAGAGCCTTAAGGCCTTCATCGATGGGGTGGGAAGATCAGAGGCTCTGATCGGGCTTGAGGCAGCCCGCAGATATGCAGGATTTTACGGTCCGACCTGTGTGGTGGACTTTGCCCTGATTCCAGGCAGCACGAGCAACGTGGTCAACAGGATCCTGAAGACCATTGATATTCCTGACGTCCATAAGCAGGCAATACTGGCTGCCAAATCCTGGGGCATGAACACCTCCTATGGCATAGGCGAGGTCTTTGCCCAGGAAGCAGAGAAAGGAACCAGTCTGGCAGAAGCGGTAAGAAAGGAGATCGATGAGATCAAGTACATCTACGAGAGTCCCATTGAGGCCCAGGGAAAGCTCATGGATGCCGCAGGCCACCAGTCCTTTGATGTTCGCAAATACATGACCGAGTACAAGAAGAGGATGATGCCCGCGGTCAGGGCGGCGATGAATGAAGGGGTTCACTATGGGAACATCCTCACAATTCCTGCTTATTGTGTGGGGGATATCGCCCATCATATATCCCAGTCCACCTTCAACATGTGCAAGGATGACGTCATAATGGCTGTCATCGAGGCAGTCACTGAGGTCATGGGCTCCACCCTCAATAACTCTCTGGACAGTTTCAAGAACGAGCACCAGCCTCTGAACCTGGCCACTGGTGCCGCCGCTTCCGCAGTCGAGTATATAGCAGAGCTGGACGGCTTCAACGCCATAGGCATAGTGGACCTTCTCACCAAGAGGTTCCATAACTATGTGCAGCTCTATCCCACCAGAGGAGCAGCAGCTGAGCTGCATAACTGCGACTTCATGGATATGATCTACCGGGGATGGAAGGTGCTTGACAAGGCCAGAAGACTGAAGAACGGCCTGGGCGGCAAGCTCGTCCCCAGGATATCGGGCTTCGATGTGGACCTTGAGCCCATTCACAGAAATGAGGTTCTCATGAATCCCCAGCGTTATGCCTATCCGGCCTGCGCCATCACCGTGCGCTTCTCTGCTCTGATGAGGCTGTCTGACTATCCCTGCCTCCTTACCAGCGAGCCGGTGACGGCTACGATGATGACCAACATCATCGCCCTGCATAAGGAGATTCCAGC
Source organism: Methanosaeta sp. UBA356 (assembly GCF_002496465.1). NCBI lineage: Archaea > Methanobacteriati > Methanobacteriota > Methanomicrobia > Methanotrichales > Methanotrichaceae > Methanothrix > Methanosaeta sp. UBA356. The sequence continues at coordinate 10,836 of NZ_DAKC01000107.1, forward strand.
ATCACCCGCCAGGGTATGCAAGAACTGCGCTTCTGCGGCGCTGGTCGACTTCAGGCACTCCTACTGCCAGTACAGAGAAGCAGTATGAGGCAGCATCAAACAGCAAGAAAAGAAGCTTATTGAATTCCAATCAAGGTTGATGGTGGATATATGAAATGCTATCTTTGTGCTCTGGCTCAAAAGGATACTGATGCGGTGGCCATCTGCATACTCTGCGGAATGGGGGTCTGCATGGATCACCTGGTCAGAGAGGAGCTGGAAATTTGGGAGGGAGGCTATCCCTTCCCCTCCAAGAAGATGAAGCGAACGCTGCCCCGTATTCTCTGCAAGCCATGCTATGCTGCATATCATGAGGGATGAACATGTCACTGGCAAAAAGGTCCATTGCCGAGGCGGTCGGGACTTTCATCCTGGTTTACTTCGGGGCAGGCGCAGCAGCGATAACCCTGATGATCTCCCAGGGATCAAGCCCGCCCAACCCATTTAACATAGGCATAGGCACCCTGGGAGGACTGGGGGATTGGTTTGCCATAGGAATGGCTTTTGCCATCGCCATTGCAGCTTCTATATATGCATTGGGCAGGATTTCAGGAGCCCATCTGAACCCAGCTGTGACGATAGCCCTCTTGGCCACGAGGAGATTTTCCCTGGGAGATGCCATTCCTTATATCCTGGCCCAGCTGGTGGGCGCATCCGTCGCCAGTTTCCTGTTTGCCGCCAGCGTGGGCATGGATGCCGTCACAGTAGGTGGTCTGGGAGCCACAGCGCCATTTCCAGGAATCGGATACTGGCAGGCGGTAATGGTGGAGGCCATAGGCACCTTTCTGCTCATGCTGACCATCATGGGAGTGGCTGTGGACAGGCAAGCTCCGCCGGGATTTGCGGGGCTGGTGATCGGCCTGGTGGTAGGGGGGATAATCACCACCATCGGGAACATCACAGGCTCATCTCTCAATCCGGCAAGAACCTTCGGGCCCTACCTTGGGGATTACATCCTGGGCGGAAATAGCCTGTGGCATTTCTTCCCTATATACATCATCGGGCCGGTAGCAGGAGCTCTGATCGCCGCCTTCCTGTACGACTATCTCTCGGCAGAATAATTTTTTTTGATATTTTTTTTGCTTATAACGTCGGGGTGTAGTGGCAGAGAAGACCCCTCTCCTTCAGGGGAGGGGATGAATCGTGCCCCACCGTTGTGTAGAAAACTATAAACACAATCAACCGCATAAAAAGCATCTATGCTCAAGGCATATAAAT
>NZ_DAKC01000094.1:0-16565 GCF_002496465.1 Methanosaeta sp. UBA356
ACAGCAAAAATGATACGCTACCATTAATCTGGTCATGGTGATGGAAACATGAGAAATATTGTCCTTATCGGAATGCCAGGTGCAGGCAAGAGCACGGTCGGGGTTATTCTTGCAAAAGCCCTTGGGATGAACTTTGTCGACGCAGACCTCGTGATCCAGGAGCGGACCGGGCTGCGCCTGCAGGCGATAATCGACAGGGATGGGCCAGCCGGATTCCTGAAAGCCGAAGAAGAGGCAGTTCTCTCCCTCAGTTGCAGGAATTCGGTTATTGCCACGGGCGGCAGTGTGGTTATGAGCCCCCGGGCAATGGAGCATTTAATATCGGCTGGTACTGTAGTTTACCTCAAGGTGCCTTTCGAAGAGATAGAAAAGAGGCTTGGCAATATTTCGGGCCGTGGGATTGTTCTTTTTGCCGGCCAGAGCCTCCGCATGATGTATGACCAGCGTGTCTCCCTGTACGAACAGTATGCCGACATCACAATTGATTGTGCCGGCCTGGATTTCGAGACGGTTGTAGGGCAGGTCCTCCTTTGTATATGATCCCGTAGACATCCGCCCCCGGGGAATTGGATCATCTGGCTGATACTCAGGAAATTGCCGTGTGTCGCACAGCAGCGAAAACCGGCATCTTCTGCAGACCTTATCATCTCCTGCCTGGGAATGAAATCGGGATCGCCCAGCTTGAACTCGGTGATGGACAAGAGCCCCTCCGGGCACAGCACCCGGCGAAGCTACCCCAGGCAAGCGCTTCTATCCGGCACCTCACCCAGCACCGCCACCAGGAACGCAACATCGAATGATCTCAGTATTGATCGGTCTTTGAAAGATGGTGAATCCAGCGGCAAAGACTGCAAGAGCGCCCAGGATCATTTCAGCATTGCAACACATACTTTCCTTTTTATATCCTCTATTTCCCTTACCGCCACATTTACCCCATATACGGAGGACATTATCTCACTGTTCACAACTGCTGCAACTTCGTCTACCGCAAGAAGTCTTCTATTGCATAATGCAGCGGCCCTGCTGCCAACTAAGAAAGCATGATCAGGCATGTGGGTGTTCATGACAATTGATATTCCCGAAGATGCCAGTTTCTGCACTGCTTCCAGCACAAGCACCTGATTTCCAAAATCAAGGTGTGCCGTTGGCTCATCCAGCAAAAGCAAAGTTGGTTCCTGGGCAAGGGCACGGGCTATCAGAACCATCTGGCGCTGCCCGCCGCTGAGACTGCCAAGCGTTCTTTCTGCAAGGTCTTCAATGCCAACCATTTCAAGCGATTCCCTGGCAATTTTCATGTCCTTTGCGCCCGGAGATGCGAATATGGAAATGTGGGGTGTACGGCCCATTACCACAAAATCCAGAACCGTAAAGGGAAAAACCACTTCATTTTGCTGAGGCACGTATCCTATGCGCCGCGCGATTTTTCCTGCCCCCAGGGATGCTGTATTCTCTCCCATGATATGGACCGAACCTGTAGCAGGCTTGAAGATGCCTGCAATGCATTTGATGAGTGTGGATTTTCCTGATCCGTTAGGGCCGAGGATGCACATGACCTCGCCACTTCTCAGGGAAAAGGACACGTTTTCGAACACATTTTCCTTTCCGTAGGAGTAGCTGAGAGAATCAACCTCCAGGATCAGTTCCATCCCATGCGCCCCCTCTTTATAAGATATGCAAATATGGGAGCACCTACTAGAGAGGTTATTATGCCCAGGGGTATTTCCGTTACACTAACCGTTCTTGCCAGATCGTCTACAAGCAACATGAAAGATGCGCCGCATACCATGCTCATGGGCAGCAGGCGGTTGTAATTGGGGCCCACTATCATCCTTGAAATATGGGGCACCACCAGTCCCACCCAACCAATGACCCCGCTAATACTGACTGCCGCCGAGGTTACAAGGGTTGCACAGATAATGATTATCAAGCGCATTTTGTCCACATTTACTCCCAGGGATCTGGCTTCCTCGTCGCCCAGTGAGAGGATATTGATGCGCCATCTGAGAAGGAACAATACAAGCATTCCAATGAACATGGGTACAATTATCCAGATCAGATCGCTGTACCTTATGCTGGAGAGGCTTCCCATGAGCCAGAAAACTATCTCCGGAAGTTCGTCATAAGGATCTGCGGCATATTTTGCCAGTGATATGAGGGCAGTGAAAATAGAACTCACAATTATTCCGGATAGAACAAGCACCAGAGTTCCGGTTCCCTTGCTAGCTTTATCCATGCTTATAGCAGCGAACATTGCCAGAAGTCCGAATATAAAAGCCAGCAGCTGAATCATGATGTGGTTGTCGAATAATAGTATCCCCAGGCATGCACCAAAACCTGCACCTGAACCCACACCCAATATATAAGGCGATACCAATGGATTGCGAAATACACCCTGAAATGAGACACCAGCTACAGAAAGAGCGCAGCCCACGAGCATGGCTGCGAGGATCCTCGGCAATCTCACGCTGAACAATACTGTGTGATGAGTTGATGCTGGAATCGCAGTGCCAAAAGATAAAGCAGTGATTGTATTCATGATGTCATCTATTAGAACCGATACTGGTACCTGGTATCTTCCCATAAAGAGAGAAACTATGAGCATCAAGAAAGGCAATAGGTACATGACAGCGGTGCCATGGTGCCTGCTATCAGGCATGAGTGCACTCCATCATATGCCCTGGCCACCCACTGGACGATGGCCTGTGGAAAGACCTGTTAGGGCTGGCATCCTCAAAGGACATGCCATAAAAACGCCTGTAGAATTCATCTGCCTCCTTTTTAATGTCAATCCCAAGCTTTCCGGGATGGATTTTGTCCGCAATATAGAGAAGACCTAATATCCAGCGAGGACTGCCGAAATCCCAGATAGGTGGTATTGCATAGATCCTCTGCTCCTTAATCGCATCCGCTTCTATGCCATAATGCCTGCACAGGCCATAGAACTCATCGAGCGGACGAGAGAGAAAACCGGAAATAAATATGGTTTGGGGATTATGTTCATTTACAAATTCAGGGGATACATTCACACCGGGTTTTCCTTCCCTCTGCAGCACTTTATTAATGCTCTTTCCTCCAGCAAAGGTCACAAGGTTGTTCTCCATTCTTCCTGCATTCAGGGCAAAAAGGGGAGAGCCCATACAGTAATAGACCGAATGATCGCCGTTCTCTGCCGCAATGCTTAGAACTGATTCCATGCGCTTGCCAAGAAAGGATGCAAGCTCCTCTCCCTGATGTTCTGCACCTGCCTTTTTGGCGATCAGCCTGATAAACTCGAGATATGAGCATGGCTGTTGTATCAGGCGATGCATTTTCATAAGCGTTTCAGCGTCAGAGACCTCCCGCCAGACCTCAAGCAGTTTCCCTTCGTCAAATATTCCCATGCATATGAGCGCTGCATGTACCATACCAAAAGCCCGGCTTATCCTGTAACCACCCATGAATCCGGCCTCACTGAAATTTTCACTGGCAGCAGTTCCCTTTACCTGGACATTATGCCCACAGCGGCAGGCATAGTCCGTCCAGGGCTTCAGAAGCCTGCATCCCATGGGGCCGTGAAACTCCCTTTCTGCAAGCAGGCTCCCACATTGCGGACAGTAGGTATGCAATAATTCCGTGCCCGGAGAATTGAACAGATATACGTGATCCATGTGCTCGCGTATTGCCCTGCACAATCTTTCAGCATCCCCTATGGAGGGTTCCTGTTCAAGAGGTGTATCCCCGAATGGAATGAATCTCATCAGCTGTAAGGGGATCTCAGAGGAGACTTTAGATAATGCTTTTGCAGCTTGCAAGACATCGGCTTCATTTCTCCTGGAATACACTACCGACGTCTCTATGTGTACGCCCATTTCAAGAAGCCCGGCAATATTCCTAAAAACAGGAGTCGAGGATTTAGCACCACATGTCCTGTAAATACTATTGGAATATCCTTTGACCCCCACGTTCACGAAATCTATCAGACCTCCAAGCTCTTCAAGCGTCTCTTCAGTGAAATAGCAATTTGTAGAGCAGCCAACAAGCAGGCTATTCTCCTTTGCCTGAACTGCAAGCTCCCTGAAAATGTAATAGTTGGCAGCCGGTTCATTAAGTGTCGAAACCACGCCCTGGCATTCCTGCTCCAGTGCTTTTGCGACTACCTGGGTTGGGCTGAGCGTTGGCCAGCCAAAAGACCGGTTGGATGCCAGCAATCTTGCCACACATCCCTGGCATTCAAAATTGCAGCCGGTACTGAAAACCTGCAGGAACTTTGCCGAGGGATGAAAATGCAGCATTGGTATGGTTTCCACAGAAATGGGATAGCCACCCATGTAGCCAATTTCAGGAGATTGAATTATGCTGCCGCCTTTCTTCACATAAGTCCCGCATCTACCTCTGCTATGCTCGTTGATCTCACAACCGATCTCGCATACTTTGCACTGCATTTCTGCCCCCTCTATTTGCTCAATACCACCCAGAACCCGGAATCATCCCGGACCGTATGGCAGACGAGGTCGGTCTGCTCTGCTGCTTCTTCTATGACCTTCTGGTTTTCCGGGCTGAGGCGTTCCTTGGAATTGTTCTGCCACTGGGGATTGATAGCGGCCATTTTTTCAGATATCTGTTCTCTCAATTCCTTGGTGCCAAAACCTCCGCCTATCCATGCCTGCCCGCCGGGCGCAAGAACGCGGGCTATTTCATTAAAGGCAGCAGGAAGATCATTCCAGAAAAACACGGAACCACGGCTCACAATGAGATCGGCGCAGCCATTTTGGAAGGGAAGCACATGTACATCAGCAATCAAAGGAACAACCTTGTCCGCTATCCTGTGATGAAGAGCTTTCTCCTGTGAAAGCCTGCACATCTCTCTTGAGAGATCAACGCCATAGATCCGCATTTCTGTGATCTGGGCAATGGAAATCCCCAGGGATGCTATGCCGCATCCCAGGTCCAGGCATCTGCCGCTCTTAATCCCGCTCTCTGTGACTATATGGTTTGCTATGACGGGATAAATGGGAGCAAAGATATGCTCCGCAATATAAGCAAAACCCGGGGATTTGCCATTTTCTCTCATTTCGTTATCTTGGCCTCAGGATGCAATAGCATGTCAAGATCGCTATCTTTGAGATCATAGTGGAAGAATTCCGAATAGAATTCACCGGTCAGGCTGTCTAGATCCATATCGGCAAAGAGGTCAGGATATAGCATCTTCGCAGTCCAGGCCGTTCCGATGATGAGGTGAGGGCCCTGCGGCCTATCTATCCAGCAGAACGGATTCTGCGGTGCCAGATATACGCGTTTGTTCTGTACAGCTTCGACGCTTGTCCAGAGAGGATCGGAGTATACTGTTCTATAGAACTGCGGGCTGGAAGTGATTATTGCTTCTGGGTTCCAGTTCATAACCTGCTCTATGGATACCTGCGTCATGCCGTTTCCTGGAGTAAGGGGACAATCAGCAACGTTGATGCCGCCACAGATGTCGATCACCTGGGAGTGCTGCGAACCAGATGGATCTGTCGCCAGTCCTGTGGGACCTTCGGCATAGTAAACGCGCACTTTTTCGTCCTCTGGGATATCTTTTACTGTCTCATTGATCTTTGTCAGGATTGAACTGCGGAATTCGAGCAGCTTTTCTGCCTGATCCTTGCAATCAAGCAACTTCCCCACATACTCGATGGTGGGATCGGATTTCGTAACGAAGATGATGGAGCCATCGATAGCTACAACCGGGATGCTGCCAAACTTTTCCTGCCTGCGGTAGATAGTCTCCTGGACTTCGCCGTCTGTAGTGTAACCTTCTATTACAATGTCGGGACTCATATTAATCATAGTCTCATAGTTCCCGGTTTGTGTCCCATACCAGCCTCCTATCACCGGTAGGCTCAGATAATTTTCATCCATTAAAGTATGGTTAAAATTATTTATGAAATTCCAGCCTGCAAGTTTGTCGGGTGCGAGCATGTATACAAGAATTGTGGACGGGGGAGACGTAGAGATAACAGAGCTAATGTTTTCAGGAACGGTTAATTGCCTGCCCAACATGTCGGTGATCTGTATGGTGCCTGATGCCTGTTGAATTTCTTGTGCCATGCATTCACAGGCATTCATAGCCAGGAATAGCATAAAAATCAGAACAATTATGCTCCTTTTTTCATTCAAGGTATCAACCCGCTGAATTGAGATATCGCAGCACTATAAATAGTTAGTTGAGCTAAAATATGGCTCTTGGCCAGACTTTTCTTAAATTTTATGAATCAAACTGCCCACTGCCACCCTGCCCTAAAAATACCTGTATTTTTAGAAAAAATTCGATAAATGGAACCCCGTTGCTCGGCCCGAGATCACCTCTCTTTTCTATATGGAATCTGGATCTCAGTCAACAGCTCCTCCTCTGCCGTCTTGCAGGGATCACTAAGGTACAGCTCCCGGATCGGTCCGGCTACTTCCAGACCGGCCCCGGCCATGTACTTGAAGACGGACTGGTAGGACTTGTGCAGGGTAGGATAGCTGCCCTTGTGGATCATCGAAAGCATTCTGGCAGCCGGCAGGCTCTTGACCTCGATTCCTGAACCTTCACCCTCCACTTTTCCCGCAATGGGAAGGGCGACCTCGATGCTGACCTCCTTCTCCGACCAATCGGAGATAGCCTCGGCCTCAACGCTGACATGCTCGTCTCCTCTTTCTCTATCATTCTCATTCCCTTTCGCACAGTCCTCATGGTAGATGGCGATGACTGGACCGATAACCTTCAACTGATTTCTCTTGCTGGCTGGGAGATCGACAAAAGAGCATAGCTCTCCGATCAGCTTTTCGATGGTTGGGCTGAGAATTCCCGTCTCCTTCCGGCAGATGACTCGCAGTGCCGGTACATCTTTTACCGCAGGCTCTGTTAATGCCATTCCTATCAACTCCGTTCGTTCCTCTTTCAGCAAGGCCTCGATCCTCTTCAGCCGCAAGATCTCCAACCGGACGGCAGAGAGCCGTCCCTCCATGAGACTATCAACAGTATCCCAATCGCCGCAAGCCTCGGCTTGCAGGTATGTCTTCAAGTCCTCAAGTGAGAAGCCTAGGCTGCAGATGGCTTTGATCTTCACCCCCAGTTCCATCTGGGAGGATGTGTAGTACCTATAGCCGGTGAAGGGATCCCTTGCCTCCGGTACCAGGATTTCCAATCGGTCGTAGTAACGCAGCGCCCTCTGGGATATCCTGGTGATGGCTGAGAACCTGGCTATCGGTATTCGATCGGCTGGCATTGCTGATTGATATGGTCCCACCGGTAAATAAATAGGCTGGCAGTCTGCCCCGGCAGAAGGTTTGAAATGAACCCGTCTGCATAGAGACGAAAGCAATGGCCTTAAAGCGTTTGCCCGCTCAGCAGATCCAATCGGATGGCTGCTACAGCTCGAAGGCAGCGATTCAATCTACCTTCATTTCCGTCTCTTCCGAAAGCGTGCAATTGAGCGCCATATCCCAGGCAGCAATGCGGCATCGCACATTCTGGCCTCTGTACTCCGCAAGGTCGATCGCCACTCTTCCACCATTAAGATTGTCGAAGATCCGCTGCACAACAGTCCCATTTACCAGGAGATCGATCCTCGCAAGCTTGTGGATGCAGGGGGTAGGCTCTGATGCCGTGTATTCAAACACATACCCAGTGCCCTCTCTCTTGCAGGATACTTTTACGTCCACGGGGGCATTGAAGTCATCCTGGATCTTTGCATTTCCCCATCCATTCTCGAACGGATAACTCCTGGCCTCGCAGCCTGGATAGTGTTCGCGTAACCATTGCTTGTGATTGGCAAACGCATCGAATCCCAGCAGGTCGATGTGAGCAGGCTTATTGATCCCTATCCCATCCCGGAATGCTGATTCCAGGAGGGGAACCGAATCCAGCTGGTATCCGCTAAGAAGCGTCTCAACAGTGTCGATTGCCACGGAATCTCTCGAACAGAGAATTGCGTTCACGAGAATGAAATCGGTCTTGGCATCCTTATCTTCCACTTTGTTCGCCGGGCCGCTCCGGTTTCCAGTGAGTGCATCCATGATCACCAGGTCGAATCCTCTTGCACGGTTCAGCGCACACAGGTAATCAAGGAACATCCGGATGTCCCCTGTACCGAATCCATATCCGGCATGCTCCTGCTTTTCAAGGAGGCCGAGCATCGATCCCCAGTGGAGTTTTAGTGCTCCTGTCGTGCCGCAAAGTCCATGGCTTTTCAGAATGGGTATCCCGATATAAACATCGCAGTATTCTGACTCACCTTGTGCCTGATCCTTTGTCCGCAGGAACTTGGGGAGCCAAACCTCAGACCGTCCCCGTATAGGCTCATCGACAACAGCAAGGAACCGGTCTGACTTCTGAACGGAATCGAGGTTGACGAGCTTGGCCCCGGACCCTCCATCGAGAATACCATCGGCATCATAGTCATAACAGATATCGTTTGCCTCGACGGAATTTCCTGCACTTCGCTGCAAACGGGCATAATAAAAACTTTGAGGATTATTTTTGTCGGATGGATTCTTTTCGGGAGTGAATGTTGCGTCGATTACCTTAAGATCCGCACTGCCGTCAAATCCGATGATCTCTCGCACCTTTCCGGCAACATACCTTACGATCCTCGGATCGGATATGATCCCCCTGCCTTTCTCGCCTGGAAGACCCTGGCTTGGCCCGACGATATTGACTTTGATGACGACCCTGTCGCCCCTCTTGATGATCTCTGAAAGGCCTCGTGGGCCCAGCACCTGGGCGATAGCGTCATCAACAAGATGAGGTATCTCGTCGTCAGCAGGTTCCCTGGTCATGCATGAAAAACCCACAGTTGGCAGGGGATTATCTGGGGGAATTTTTCGCCTGGTGCTCGTATTGGCGTAAACCGCGGAAATGTCTGTCCCTTGCACACCGGAAACCTGGATTTGTCTCATGTCCGCGTTGATCTTTTCCCATCGACGGCTGATATCGCTGGAGTAGTGGATGCCGACCGCGGGAGATAACTTCTCATCAGCACAGGTGGAAGAGACAGAATTATCAGAGTTATTCATAACAATAATCCTCAAGATTCAATTGGAGCAGAATGATTAATATCTTTCGACTATCAGTAATTCGTTCATGGAGATTGATGGTGGCGGATTAAATTGAACAACGGGAAACTCCAGCCGGACTCTTTGGCTCAACAGCAGTTGCAGTCCAATATCATGAAAAAAGCCCAGATCGACCTATCCATCGAAGTGGTTCTCCTGATAGTCGGAGGGGTCTTTTTTCTCCTATTTGGAGCGCTCCTTTTCCTGATCGATAGAGGAATGCTGCCCTACAGTGAGGGGAGCATGTACGGGATTTTCGTGGTTCTCGTATCGATGCAGATCATCACAATGGGAAAGACGCCTTTCGGAGACGTCCTCCGCTCATGGTTGGTCGTAGTCATTGGGCTTTTGGCGGCGATGCTCGGAACCCTGGCCATCTTCTATCCTGTCCACCTGAACGCGACGATCCGTATAATTGCAGGCTTAATGGTCCTTATCGCTGGGACCGTGGGGATGCTGCAATTGTTCATTTCAGAGGACAAGGCCAGAGTGTGGATGAAGGTTCCCGGTATCCTCCAGCAACTGACGGTCGCCTGCGCCCTTGTATATGGAATCGAGATAGTATTAGGGATTATCACTCTTCTTCCGGGCATCATGCCCAATCCTCTGACAGCAGTTTTTCTTCTCCTCTTTGGGGCAAGCCTGCTCTTCCTTGCCCGGTGCATCCATATGGCAGCTCACCAATACCGCTCAACAGAAGCGAAGAGAGTGCTGGAGCCATCCACAACAAAACGCGGGTTCTTCCTGTTAAAAGAGACGTCTTTAACGGTGGGAAACTCCTTCAACATCTACCAGGGATATCTCCTGATACTGCTCGGAATCCTGGTTCTATTAATGATTCTTGGAATAATACCCTCTTTTAATTCCGATGGCCAGCTCGGCCTTCTGCTGGTGCTGACCTCCCTTCAATTACTCGCCCTGGGAGAGTTCATGGGAAAAGAGATGAGCAGATCATGGCCAGCGATAGCTTTAGGGATACTGTTTGCTGCCATAGGGTTTTTCTCTTGTATTGTTCCGGGAATCCTGACCGGTGTGATCCAGCCGCTCATCGGGCTCCAGAACATCATCTCAGGAGTGCTGCTCCTCGCCACCAAGATCGTCGGTCCAAGGGTGTATCAGATCAGCCATCCTCCTGCGGAATCGGTTGCCCTCCCCCCTATCGTCAAGCAACTAACCCTCGTGCTGACGGTAACCGGGATCGTGACCATCCTCTTTGGCATCAACATGCTTGCACCCTTGCTCCTTCCCGGCCTATTCGGGATGATCGCTTATGCCCTGCTCGTACCTCTGCTCATCATCATCATGGGATTAATGGTGCTGATTTTGGTCGCCATCACCCAAAAATTAAATGGTATGTCCATGCCTTCTCCATAGCGCGTCTTCCTCGGGCTACACGACCCACTCACCGCTCCTGCGCTTGCGTGCCACATCGAGCAGATATGCGTCCATACCCTCAGCGGCCTTGGGATTGAAGCAGTTGGTCGCGCCTTCGACATCAGCATCATCGCCCAGCACGAGACGGTCTTTCCTTGCTACTCCTTCCAAGATCCTCTTCGCCGACTGCTCGGCAGTCTGAGCGCCTTTCGGTGGCTCAATGCCTCCTGCTGCCCAGATACCAGTTTTCGTTGTGCCAGGCGTTGCCGAGGTGAAGCAGATATTCTCATCCCAATACTCATAACGAAGGGCCAGAGTTAAACCGTTCAATGCGGCTTTTGTCGCAGAATACATCGACTGCTGAGCCATAGGGGAAAACGCTATGCCTGATATCACATTTATGATATGGCCGCCGCCTTGTGCTCGCATGATTGGAATTGCGGCACGTATGCCGTAGATGGCGCTATAAAAGTTGATCGCAAAAGCCTTCTCCCAGATCTCATTGGTCTGTTGCTCAAATAGACCACTCAAACCCACTCCTGCGTTGTTGAAGAGTATGTCTATACGCCCTTCGCCGAAGGCTGCAGATTTGGCGATCAAATCCTTTACGCTTTCCTCGCTGGTAACGTCACACATCAGGCCGAGCACTCTGCCCGGATATTCTACTTCGAGCCGGGCCCTCTCCCGATCGAGCTTCTCCTTATTGATGTCGGCCAGGATGACCTTGTTGGCGCCCGAGGCCAGCATCGCCTCGCAGAGAGCCAGCCCAATTCCCGATGCGCCACCGGTAACCACGGCTACCTTGTTCTGATAGTACTTTTTCGTCTCACTCATTCTCTCTCCTCCCTTCGAAAATCGCTATTAGTATTGTCCATAACGCTGATGGCCCGTGCTGATGGTCGAGCGGTCGTAACGACCGGCGAACAGGTAGCTGAATAGGTCATCAGACTCCTTTTCCTCGAATCTCGCCAGTACATGCATCCCTCGAACCCAGTTGGAATTGATGGAGTATGCGGCACCCAATGGCTTGATGACGACCAGCTCCGACCAGGGGTCGTCCAGCGACGGCTCCATAGAAATCGATTTTATGCTGGCAGCCTCCCAGCTCCTGTAGTCAGTAACGCTGTCGTATCCGAGGAGGGTGGCGTTTTGCAGGATCACATTGTCGTCTTTGCCAGAACATATGTCGTATTTGAATAGAAAACAGTAGCCGTCTGCGCTCGCACCGGGGACGAGGTCTGTGAATCCAGCCTCCATCATCGGTTCGTTATAACTTCCAATCTCTATCTCCGCATCGAAGATGCGCCTGCCCTTTGCTTCTACCACTACATGTGCGATATCGTCATTTCGCTCAACAACGATCTTCTCACACATCTTCTTGGGAAGCCCCGACATCTCCCGACCGGAGAGCAGCCCCATCTGCGCGCCCGGCCCGCTCAGTTGCAGGTTGCAGAAATACAGGCCTGTATGCTCCTTGTACCGAGCACCAAGTATTCCGATACCGGCCTCCATATACCATGGGGCGAAGGTTGGTTCCCTGATGTTAACGAAGTAGGAGTAGACTTGAGGATGCTCGGGATCGATCAATTCCAGTTGCGGCGGCAGCACACGTCGCGCGACCTTTGGATCGGTCTCCCAGAAGATGTAGAGCCCCTCCTCCTCGTTCATCGCAGCCCCCTTCATAAAAGCATTGAGCTTTTCTCGTTCGATGAAATAGCTTCCGTTCTTCATTACAGACCCTCTTTAGTTTTTCCATTCCAGGAATGGTCAGGATTCAAAGACGAATGCCTTGCCATATGCTTCCTGTGTCGCCTCAAGAATCCTTCCTCCGCGGTTTGCATCCCCGATGATATGCGCCTGTGGAAAAGCATCCCTGAAGGCCTTCAAAACCTCTTTTCGGGGTTGAACTCCGAGCGCCAAGATGATCGTCTCGGCATTGACGAAGACCTTCTCGCCATCGGCCAATCGCTCCAAGACAACTCCATCCTCGGCTATCTCCAAGGCCTTATGTCCGAGCATATAAGCCGGCCCATATTCTGACAGCCGCCGTTTGATATCAATTAGGACCATGATGGGTACGCCCTGGCCGATTTCATGCAGCATGTCGACAATCGTTGTCCGGTGCCCGGCCTTCAGCACAACCTCCGCTGTCTCAAGTCCCGTCATTCCCGAGCCGAGGATAATGCAATCGCCTTTGAGCTGGGCTTTTCCGATGAGCACATCCTCGGCAGTGACGACATTTTTTCCATCGATGCCAGGGATGGGCGGCATCGAGGCTATAGCACCACAGGCTACGAAAATCCCGCAGGGCGATAGGGCTTTGACCTTCTCGACGGTTGCCTCCTCTCCCATCCGCAGCTCGATATCGCTCGCAGAAACCTGCGCAATCAATCCGTCCACTAGCCTTGTTATCTTCTCCTTGCCCACGCCCTTGTCGGCGATGTTCAGAGTGCCTCCTAAACGTTTTGCCGGATCGAAGAGCACGACATGAAACCCGCGACTATCGAGAAGCAACGCTGCCTCGATGCCGGCCGGTCCACCACCGACGACCACGACCGTTCGCCCTTGGCCGTTATATTTGGGATTCTCGAACTCCCGCTCCCGTCCCAGTTTTGGATTTACTGCGCATTTGACGTGGCGTTGGCTCTCTATCTCCTGGAAGCAGGAGAGGCAACCAATGCATTTGCGGATTGTCTGGGCTTTTTCCGCTTGGGCCTTGTTGCACCATTCTGGATCTGCCAGATGGCCACGGGCCACTCCGATGAAATCGCAGCATCCTTCGACAAGTATCTCTTCGGCTACATCGGGCTCTTTGATATTGCAGACCGCAATAATTGGAATGTTCACGTGCTTCTTTATCTCAGCTGCCATATATCTCTTCCAACCCTGCTCGTAGGTGCCGGGCTCTATGCATGCGCAGACCTCAGGGCTTCCTGGAATGGTGCAGCTCACATCGATGAAGTCGACTCCTGCCTCCTTCAACACCTCGCAGATCCTGCAGCTTTCCTCGAGGTCATTCCCCTCTTTTCCCAGGAACTCCTCGACGGAAAGCCGCACGCCTATCGGGAAATCGCCTCCGCACTGCTCGCGGATGCCTCTGATAATATCAAGCAGAAAACGCATTCGGTTCTCCAAGCTTCCACCGTAGTCGTCAGTTCGTTTGTTCAGATACGGCGAAAGAAAGCTGTTGATCAAATAGCCGTGTGCACCATGCAGCAGGACGCCGTCAGCTCCTGCCATCTTGGTGAACAATGCACCGGAGATGAAGGCGGATTCGATTTTTGCTATTTCTTCGACCTGGAGTGCGTGTGGTGTCTCATAAGCAGTAGGTGATTTGACTGCCGATGCAGCGACTATAGGCTCGCCGCCGATGGCAGATGATCCCTGGCCACCGGGGTGATGGAGCTGGATGAATATCTTTGTGCCGTACTTGTGCACGACATCAACGAGGCGTGCCAATCCAGCAACGTCAGCGAGGTTTCGTGCTGCCAGCTGGCAGGTCATGGCCGCTCCAGCACCATTGAGCACACGGCAGAGCTCACTCTCGATAAGACCGACACCACCTTTAGCCCGCGCCTCATAGTAGGCGATGATGTCGTCGTTGACGCCTCCCCCTGGAGCTGCAATCACCGTACCCATCGGCGTCATCACAACTCGGTTCTTGATCTCGATCCGCCCAATGCGCCCCGTGCTGAACAGTCTCTCGTACATATGCTTCAACACCTATAGTGGAATTTATTGAGTATTTTGCGATGAAGAATTGGTATGCTGTCTTGGTTCTGTGATCTATTCGAGGCTAATTCTGGAAATTTTGTAATCTGCATCATGACATAATCCATCATATGTTCTTCAATTCATAATAGATTAGCTTGTCGATTATATTATGAAATCGGGTGTTGAATAGGCAGGCGTGTGTAGGCAAGCAGATAGCTGCGATGCGAAAAGCTGTTGTAGCTTGGGCTTCCTAAGCTAAGTTTCATTGATATGTACCTTGACACTCCTATTTTCATCTCCAGCCTTCTGATTGCCGGGGAAAACTATAAATTGTCAACTTGCATAGGTTGACGCATGAACTGGTTAACCAACGGAAAGCAGTTCGAGTTCTGGAAGCTGAGACGTGCCAGGATGTCCAATAAGGCGATAGCGGTGAGCTTTGGGATCTCCAGGCAAGCGGTCTCGAAAGCCCTTCTCAAGGCAGATGAGAAAGTCGAGATTGCTCTTCGAGATATGGCAACAGCAAATAGAATCGCCATCATGAAGATCAATCCAAAGTTAGGCGTTCTTCTCGGTCGTTCGGTCCCGCTGGGTGTGGATGCCATCGTCTTCATCTCCGGCAAACATGGCCTGCAGGTCTGGTACGAACACGATGGCGATTGCGGGTCGTGCGATGAGTACGCAAAGTGCATAGAGCTGCTCTGGGATTACGCTGGCGAGCTGGGCATAGTGCTTAACCGGACGGCTGATCCCACCAAGATGGCTGAGGAATTATTCGCTAGAGTTATGGGGATGATCTGACCGTGAATGTCTCTGAGATCATTGAGCACTGGATGGGATGGTGTCCAAAGAAGCAGAGAGCGAAGATGGTTTCAGGAGCTGTTTTTCTATCTGGGGAGATGTCCATGAAAACACAAAAGGGAATCAGCAGCAGGATAAAAGGCATAGCAGTAGTTGTACTGGTATTGGTTGCAGCTCTGGCTGGAATGCGTTTGGAGTTTGGCAGCTTGCAGTCACCAGACTGGATCCTGAGAGACAGCAAGGCAGTAGAAGGCTACCAGTGGATGGCCAACAACACCGAGAGCGATGCCACTGTTCTGGCCTGGTGGGATTATGCTGATGGGATAACGGGGGTTGCACACCGCCAGGCGGTGATAGCCGAGGCCTCTCGGGAGATCAGGAATACTATTGGTGGCTATACCGATCCAAGCAAGCCTTGGCATAAGATAGAATATGCTCTGTGGTATCCCTTTGAGCCTGAAGAGAGGGTCCGGGATGTTGCAGATTTCTTTATATCAGATAATCCTACATCGGCCATGCAGATCGCAGAAAAATATGGAGCGGATTATGCGCTGGTCATGGCCGACGATATGGGCAAGTATTTCTCGTTGATAATGGCGGCTAAAGAAAACCTAAGCGACTACCTGAGCGTTCAAGTCAACCAGACTTCCAGAACAAGATCGTACCCAAGCAAGGAGACCATCTTCACCAGAATGGTCGGCGGCGAGGAAATCGAAGGATTCTCCAAGTCGTTTGACAACGGGCGGATGAGGATTTATAAGCTGGAGAAAACGGCTGCGGTTTAGCATCCATCGATAAGACGGCCCATCAGCGCGGCTGCTGCTCGAGGGATGCAGGAAGGGCGCCCTGGGCGTCAGGTCCAGGGCGAAGCCAATGAATCATTCGATCTTATATCCCTCAGCCTCCACCGCTCGCCTGAAGTCCTGCTCGGACAGCTTTGCGGAATCATACTCTACGTAGGCGGTCTTCTGTCCTAGATCGACCCTGGCACTGCTGACACCGTCAAGACCAAAGAGGGCTCTTTCCACCGCAGCCGAACATCCGCCGCAGGCCATACCAGAGATCTTCAGTTCGATCTTCTTATTTCCCGACATATCAAATCAGACCTATTTTCGGTTTCTTTCGATTGCATATCTGGCAGGCTGCTCCCATTTATGGCCTTTGCTGGGAGGAAGTGGAAAGGAACATCTCCCTGTAATCCGCATGCTTTCCGGAAAAGGATGGATAGGTGAAGTGCAAACCCCCATGCCCCAGAATAGCCCCCAGCGGCCTTGCCCCTTAGAAGTCCATTTCGCCTTCGGAATTGAAGAACTTATCGTCAGCTTCCAGATGAACCACCTTTCCGATCACCAGCACGAACTTTTCTCCTGCTATCTCCTCTTCCAGGGTGCACTCGGCCCAGGCCAGACAGCCCTCGACACCGGGTGCCCTGACCTTCAAGGATTATCTGGGTGCAATCCCGGCTGCCAGAAACTCGTCCACCTCTGGGGGGATAGCTCCTGGCGCTGACCATGACCGCATCCTCCATCCCTGCAGGTGGAACGTTCACCACGAACTCGCCCGTCTGGCGGATGTTCTCATACGTTTTTTCTCCGTCTCTACAGTGCTGGGGCGCAGGG